>CAZSOD010000011.1:0-42787 GCA_964608255.1 uncultured Ardenticatenaceae bacterium | reverse complement strand
GCGCTGCTCGACGCCGGCGGCCGGCCCGTGGCCGCCATCAGTCTCGGCGGGACGAGCGCCCGGCTGACCGGCCCGCGCGTGCCGGCATTCGGCCGCCTCGTCCGTGCCGCCGCCGCCCGCATTTCGCACCGGTTGGGTTATCGAGAAGAACTATCCACAGATTACACAGATTTGATGTCCGAACAATCTGTGTAATCTGTGGATTTTTGAGGAGGTACAATGCCGCTCCCGACACCTTTTCATTCGCGGACGTCGGCGGTCTGTGATAGTTACGAATGGCGCAACTGGTCGGGCTTCCTGTCGGCGGGCCTGTACGAGATGTCGCACGACCGGGAGTACTACGCCATCCGCAACAGCGCCGCCCTGATCGACGTCTCGCCGCTCTTCAAGTACGAGGTGACCGGCCCCGACGCGGCCCGGCTGGTCGATCGCGTCATCACCCGCGACGTCACGAAGCAGAAGGTCGGCCAGGTCTACTACACCCCGTGGTGCGACGCGCACGGCAAGGTCATCGATGACGGCACCGTGTCGCGGCTGGACGCCAATCGCTTCCGCATCACCTCGGCCGACCCCAACGGCCGCTGGTTCCAGGACGTGGGCTACGGGCTGAACGCCACGGTGGCGAACGTCACCGATGACCTGGCGGCGCTGGCGATTCAGGGGCCGCGCAGCCGGGCCATTTTGGAAGAGGTCGTCGGCGGCGTGGACTTCGGCAAGCTCCGGTACTTTCACCTGGCCGAGGGCGCGGTCGATGGCTTCCCCGTCACCGTTACGCGCACCGGCTACACCGGCGACCTGGGCTACGAGCTATGGGTGCGGCCGGAGCACGCCGAGCGGCTGTGGGACTGCCTGATGGAGCGCGGCCACGGCCACGGCGTGCTGCCGGCGGGCATTCTGGCCCTCGACATCGCCCGCGTCGAGGCCGGATTGGTGATGATCGCCGTCGATTACGTCTCCAGCCACCACGCGGTCATCGAGAGCCAGAAGTCGTCGCCCTACGAGATTGGGCTGGGCTGGGCGGTGCGGCTGGACAAGGGTGATTTCATCGGCAAACGCGCGCTGGCGGCCGAGCAGGCCAAAGGCTCGTCATGGACGTTCGTTGGCGTGCAGTACGACTGGCGGGCGCTGGAGAAGCTCTTCGCGGAGGAAGACCTGCCGCCGGGGGTGGCGGGCCGCGCCTCGCGCTCGGCCGTGCCCGCCTACGAGCAGGCCTCCGGCAACCGGACGCAGATCGGCCACATCACCAGCCACACCTTCTCGCCTATCCTGAAGCAATACATCGGCATCGGCCAGTTCCAGACGCCCTACGCGGCGATGGGGTCGCTAGTAGACGTGGAAGTGACCGTCGAGTTCAAGCGCAAGCTCTGCCCGGCGCGGATTGTGCCGACGCCGTTCTTTGATCCGCCGCGGAAAAGGGGCTAGGAAGCGCAGGGGAGCGGGGAAGCAGGGGAGCAGGGGTTAAGAAAGATGAGCGCGCCGATCCGCAGTCATCGTGAACTGGAGGTCTATCGGATGGCATTCGACGCTGCCATGCGCATCTATGAGTTGAGCAAGAGCTTTCCAGCCGAAGAACGGTACGCCCTGACCGACCAGATTCGTCGCTCATCGCGATCTGTCGCCGCCAATCTGGCTGAGGGTTGGCGCAAGCGCCGCTACGAGGCGGCCTTCATCCAACGGTTAAGCCATTCCGAAGCTGAGGCTGCTGAAACGCAGGTTTGGCTTGAGTTTGCCGTCAAATGCGGCCATCTAGAACGGGAAGTTGCGAGGGACATCTATAGCGCCTATGACCAAATCCTCGGCAAGCTCGTGCACATGATCAACCACCCTGAGCCGTGGCTGCTGAAGGGAGTTGAGCGGGACTAAGCCATTGAACAAGAGGAGTGGCGAGCCCTCGGGCAGCGTGGTCTTCCCCCTGCTCCCCTGCTCCCCCGCTCCCCAGCGCTCAGAAAGGAACCTACCATGAACCAACACTACGACGCCATCGTCATCGGCGCGGGCCACAACGGGCTGGTGGCCGGGGCCTATCTGGCCAGGGCCGGGAAGAAAACGCTCATCCTGGAGAAGCGCCACCTCGTCGGCGGCGCGTCCGTCACCGAAGAGATTTACCCCGGCTTCAAGTTCACTGTCTTCTCCTACGTGGTCAGCCTCTTCCGGCCGGAGATCGTCCGCGAATTGAACCTGCCCGCCCACGGCCTGACCCTCCTGCCGCTGGAGAGCACGCTGACGCCGACGCTCGACGGCAACGACTACCTCTACCGCGACGGCGATCACTACCAGACGCTGCGCAACATCGCCCGCTTCTCCCAGCGCGACGCCGACGCCTACGACGACTACGCTCGCTCCATGTACTTCATGGCCAAGGCGGTCAAGTACATCCTGGGCATCATCCCGCCCGACCCGACGACGCTGCACCCGAAGGACCTGATGGGCCTCGTCGACATGGCCCGCTACTTCCTGGGCCTCAGCCAGGACCAGCTCTACGTGCTGGCCAAGCTGATGACCATGAGCGCGGCCGATTTCGTCGAGCAGTGGTTCGAGTCGGAACCGCTCAAGGCCACGCTCTCGGCCAGCGGCATCATCGGCACCTTCCTCGGCCCGCGCTCCCCCGGCACGGCCTACGTGCTGCTCCACCACTACATGGGCGAGATCGACGGCGCGTACCGGGCGTGGGGCTTCCACAAGGGGGGCACGGGCGGGTTGGCCGAGGTGCTGGCGCGGGCGGCGCAGGCACAGGGGGCCGAGGTGCGCTGCAACGCGGGTGTGGCTCGCGTGCTGACGACCAACGGCCGCGCCTCCGGCGTCGTGTTGGAGAACGGCGACGAGATTCGCGCCCCGATGGTGCTATCGAGCCTCGATCCCAAGCAGACTTTCCTGAACATGGTCGAGCCGAACCAACTTCCCGACGACCTGGTCGGCGCGGTGCGGCGCTTCCAGACACTTGGCTCGTCAGGCAAGGTTAACCTGGCCCTCGACCGCCTGCCGCAGTTAGGCTGCCGGCCGGGCATGGGCCGCCATCTGTCCGGGGCCGTGTCCATCAGCCCCAACCTGGACTACATCGAGCAGGCCTACGATGATGCCAAATACGGCCAATTCTCGCGCAAGCCTTACGTCGACATCATCATCCCGTCGATGATCGACCCCGACATGGCCCCGCCGGGCAAGCACGTCATGTCGTGCTTCGTGCAATATGCGCCCTACAAGCTGGCCGACGGCCCGTGGACGGATGAGAAGCGCGAGGCCTTCGGCGACGCGGTGGTAGACGTGCTGGCGACCTACTTCCCCGACATCCGCGACCTGATCCTGCACCGGCAGGTGCTAACGCCGGTGGACGTGGAGCGCATTACCGGCATCACCGAGGGCAACATCTTCCACGGCGAACTTAACCTTTCACAGTTGTTCTTCCTGCGCCCGGCGGCCGGCTACGCCAAGTACCGCACGCCGATCAAGGGCTACTACCAGTGCGGCTCCGGCACCCACCCCGGCGGCGGCATCATGGGCGCGCCGGGTAGGCTGGGAGCGTTGGAGGCGTTGCGGGACGCGCGATGAAGAAGTGCTCAGTAGGTCAGTATTCAGTAAGTCAGTCTAGCCAGACGGCTGAACGAGCGTTCTGCACTCGTCGCTCGTCACTCGTCGCTCGTCACTTCGGAGGAGGGCATTGAGTCATGGCCAATCAATATGACGCCATTGTAATCGGCGCTGGACACAATGGGCTGGTGGCGGCGGCGACGCTGGCGGCGGCCGGCAAGAAGGTGCTCGTCGTCGAGCGGCGCGAGACGCTGGGCGGCGCGGCGGCGACGGAAGAGGTGTGGCCCGGCTATCGAGTGGACACCGGCGCGACCGACGCGGCGCTGTTCCAGGACGAGATCGTCCAGAAGCTTGGGCTGGCGCGGTACGGGCTGGAGTTCCGCGAGAACCCGGCGCTGCTCTTCGCCCCACAGCCCGACGGCCGTGGCCTGACTCTCTGGCGCGACGAGGCCAGGACCGTTAGCGACATCGCCCGTTTCAGCCCCCGCGACGCCGAGCGCTGGCCCGCCTTTCGCCGGCAGGTCGAGACGATGGTCCGGCTGCTGCGCGGGATGCTACTGCTGGCCCCGCCCGACCTGAGCGCCCTGCGCGGCGGCGACGTAAAGGGCTGGGCGCCGCTGGCTTTGCGCCTGAAGCGGCTGGGCGGCGACGACATGATGGAGTTATTCCGCGTCCTGCCCATGGCCGCGCGCGACTACCTCGACGAGTGGTTCGAGAGCGACACGCTGAAGGGCGCGCTGGGCGGCTCGGCCGTCGTCGGCGCGACGCTCGGCCCGCGCGGCGCGGGAACCACCCTTGGCTTTCTCTACCAGAACCTGGACGGGCTGCTGGCACAGCGTTTCGTCGTCGGCGGCATGGGCCGGCTGGCAGAGGCGCTGGCCGCCGCGGCGCGTGAGCGCGGCTCGCTGATCCGCACCGGCGTCGCCGTCGAGCGGGTCGTCATCGAGGGCGACCTGGAGCCGGTGGCGGCGGGCGTCGTCCTGAGCGACGGCGAGACGGTGCGCGCCGCGGCGGTTCTTTCCAACGCTGACCCGCGCCGCACGCTGTTCGGCCTCGTCGGGCCGCAACACCTGGAACCGGAGACGATGCGCCACGTCCGCAACATCATCTTTCGCGGCAGCACGGCGCGGCTCAACCTGGCCGTGAGCGGCCTCCCGGAGTTCGCCGGCGCGACCGACACAACCCAACTCGGCGGCCGCATACGGGTTAGCCCCAGCCTCGATTATCTGGAGCGGGCCTACGACGCGGCCAAGTACGGCCGCTTTTCCGAGCGCCCCTACCTGGAAATCGTCATTCCGACGCTCCACGATCCTTCCCTTGCCCCGCCCGGCCAGCACATTATGACCGTCACCGCCCAGTATGCGCCCTACACCCTGCGCGAAGGGGAGTGGGAGGGCCGCGCGAGCGAGTTCGCCGACACGGTGCTGGACGTGCTGGAGGGCGTCGCGCCCGGCACGCGGGCCAAGATCATCCACTGCCAGATCGTCACGCCACTCGACCTTGAGCGCGAGTATGGGCTGACCGAGGGCAGCATCTACCACGGGCAGATGGGGTTGGATCAGATGTTGGTCATGCGGCCGATTCCCGGCTACAGCCGCTACGAGACGCCCATCCGCAACCTGTACCTTTGCGGGGCCGGGGCGCACCCGGGCGGCGGCGTCACCGGCGCACCCGGCTACAATGCGGCCCGGACCGCGCTGGCAGCACGGTTTGCGGCCCCTTCGAGCGCAGGCTAAGGGAAGGGCCACTTTCCACTGATTTAAGACCCTCTCCCCCAGGAACCGCACGGAAGTTTCCCGCGAGCCTCTGAGAAAAAGTTAGGGGAGGGCCGTTTTCGGCCTGGCGGGAGCTCTCCCCCAGCCCTGTCTTGAGGGAAAAGGGGGGTCATTCGCAAGAGGGTGACAAACGGCGCAGCACAACCTGACATCTGTCACTATCTACCGCGGGCGGGATCGCGCATACTAGAGACTGGTTCGCTGGCGACACCCGTTGACTTGCAGGCCCTCGCAGATCATGTCCGTCCATCTGGCGTCACGCTATGAAGCCTACCACGCCCGCAAACAACCTCGATACTGCGCGCCCCTGTTCGGCAGCCCTTGAGCAGAACGGCCTCTTGCAGACCAAGCTGTTCATGCCCCCGCTCCGGCCAAGCGCCATCCCACGCAGTCACCTGATTGAACGGCTGAACGCTGGAGTCGATGCGCGCCTCATCCTCGTGACCGCGCCGGCCGGCTTCGGTAAGACAACGCTGGTTGCCCAATGGCTGGCCGGAGCAGAGCAAGCCTCCGGCGCGCGCCGCGCCGCGTGGCTGCAACTGGAAGATGTGGATAGCGATGTAGTTCGTTTCTGGTGCTACGCCATCGCTGCGCTTCAGACCGTTGACGCCGGGCTGGACACCCGCGCCATGCCCGCCGATGCATTCACACGGCCGCCGGAAGCGTGGCTGCCCGATCTGCTTAACAAACTGGCAAGCGGGCCGCAGATGGTACTTGTCCTCGACGACTACCACCATA
The DNA here is from genome assembly GCA_964608255.1 of uncultured Ardenticatenaceae bacterium. Taxonomy (GTDB): domain Bacteria; phylum Chloroflexota; class Anaerolineae; order Promineifilales; family Promineifilaceae; genus Promineifilum. The sequence goes on along the minus strand of CAZSOD010000011.1, from coordinate 36,749 downwards.
TCCGCAGCCCGGCTGTTCACCAGAGCCTCAACTACTTCCTGCACCACGCGCCGCCGAACGTTCAGGTCGCTCTGGTTGGGCGGGCCGACCCACCGCTGCCGCTGGCCCGCCTTCGGGTACAGCAAGAACTGCTCGAGTTGCGAGCCGCCGATCTGTCTTTTACACCCCGCGAGATCGACCGCTACCTCAATGGAGCCCTGAAGCTGGGGTTGGCGGCGGCCGACATCGCCCGGCTGGCGCGGCGCACCGAGGGCTGGCCGGCCGGCGTGTACCTGGCCGCTCGATCTTTGCGCGACTGTAACCAGGAGGCCCGGCGCGCCTTCGTCCAATCCTTTTCCGGCTCAAATCGCCACATCCTTCACTACCTCCTCGAAGAAGTACTCCAGTTTCAGGCTCCGGACGTGCGGGATTTCTTGCTGCGCACCTCAGTCCTGAGCCGGCTTTCCGCCCCGTTGTGCGCCATGATGACCGATCGACCGGAAGCGGCCGCGGCCCACATGCTCGTCCACCTGGCCGATGCGCATCTCTTTATCACGCCGCTGGATCCGTCCGGCCGCTGGTATCGCTACCACCCCCTCTTCGCCGAGGCGCTCGCGACTCAGATTCGGGAGAACGATCCCGACCTGTGGGGCGACCTCCACCGCCGGGCGAGCGTCTGGTATGGCCGCAACGGACATGCTGCATACACGCCCGGCCCCGGCCAGGGTAATGGTACGTTCGACGCCTCGGGCGACGAGGCGTGGGATACCGGCGCGGCTGAGGTCGGATTGCAGGAGGAGTTGACGCCCCGCGAGGCCGAGATCCTTAGCCTGGTCGCCCGCGGCGCCTCAAATCAGGAGATCGCCGACCAGCTGGTGTTGAGTGTGGGAACCGTCAAAGGCCACGTCAATCATGTTTTCAGCAAATTAGGCGTCCACAACCGCACGGCGGCCGTCGCCCGGGCGCGGGAGTTGGGGCTCCTCGCTTCATAACCCCGGCCAGTCGCACCCCTAACTTTAGTTAGGTGACATGCTCCGGCCCTCTGGCTATCCTAGGAGTGACAGCACTTACGGTTTCGCAGGGCGCGACGGCCTTCGCCGCAATCCCTTAAAATCGCCGCTGTCGAGGACGTTTGCCTGACCGATGTGGGTGGACACCTGCCAGCAAACGATTCCCGGAGGTTTGCGCGATGCTCGATCACTTGCGCCAGCGCGTTATCGACCTTCTGGAGCCAGAGCGGGTAGCCACTCTCTCTACATGCGGACAGGCGGGTATTCAGGCGGAAATGCTGGCGTGCGAAGCACACGGCTTGATCCTCTTCGTTCTTGTGCCTCTTACGTCGGAACACCTCTTCAACCTGGAGCACGAGCCAACCGTCGTCGTTACCACGGACAAATGGCAGTTGCGCGGCGTCGCGCGCCTACTGACGCCGGCCGAGTATCCGCCCGACCTGGAGCTGCTGCGCCTACCGCAGGTAGCGGCGTCGGCCGTCATCGCCATCCGCGGCTACAGGCTTCAGGTCGGCCGCCCCGACGGTTGCGGGTTCGCAGAAACAATAGATATCGTCCTCCAGCCTGCCCAAAGTCATTGAACCACCAGCCCCGGCGACGCGCAACCCAATTGCTGCTGGCGCGTAGTACAGTTCAGAGAACACGCCCGCTCGTCTTAAGGAGATAGTCGATGTCCCGGAAGTTGATGCTGATCGCCGTTCTATTGCTTGCCCTCCCGTTAGCCGTCGCCGCCCAGGGCGACAAGAGCTATAGCGCCGACCGCTTCGATGTAGCCGTTAATGCCCAGGCGGACGGGTCGCTGGCCGTTGACGAGGCGGTAACGTTTCGTTTTGTTGGCGGGCCCTTCAGTTACGTCTTCCGCGAGCTACCCACTGAGTTCACCGACGGGATAACCGAAATTGTTGCCGGCGTAGATGGTATACCCTGGCCCCAGGGAACCGGGCCCGGCCAGGTCGAGATTAGCGGTCAGAATCCGGTGGTTATCACCTGGCATCTCTCGCCCACCGCCGACACGACACAAACCTTCACCCTCAGCTATCGCGCCCTCGGCGTAGTGCGCCAGGGGACCGAGGCGGACGTATTGGACTGGCAAGCACTGCCGGACGAATACGAATATACCATCGCCAGCAGCCGGGTCAGTGTCAGCTATCCGGCCAGCGCCCAACTGAACGGTCAGCCGCAAGTGCTGGCGGGCAAGGCCGATGCGGCCACAACCGGCGCGCAGGCCGTTTTCACGCAGGGCAACCTCTCGGCCGGCGACCCGCTCGTTGTGCGCCTCACCTTCACGCCCGACTCGTTTGGCGGCGCTCCGCCCGCCTGGCAAGCGCGGACAGAGAGCCAGAATAGCCGGGCCTGGATATGGGTGACGGCGGCGGCAGCCACGTTAATTGGCGGGCTGGTCGCTGCCTTCGGCGGCGCGCGCGCTTATCAAAGCAAGGCGCGCAAGGCGACCTCCTATTTGCACCGGCCGCCGTTCGACCTGCCGCCCGCGCTGGCCGCCTTTCTGTTCAATCAGACCGTCAGCTGGCAGCACGGACTGGGCACGCTCTTTGACCTCGCCAGTCGCGGCCTGATCCGGATAGAGGAGACGAGCGAAAAGAAATGGTACCGATCGGCCGACTTTGACGTCACTCTTGTCGACCGGCCAGCCGACCTCCGCCTGCACGAACAGGCGCTGGTAGATATTCTGTTCAGCGACAAATCCGGCGCGTTCCGCGACACCCTCAGCCTGTCCGATATGGGCCAACTGATTACCTCGGGCCGCTGGAAGGGGTTCACCGATAGCGTCAAGGATGAGGCCAAGGCCCAGGGTTTGCTGGATGCCAATGCGCAGCGGCGCGGCAAGCAGCTGGTGATCTGGGGTGTGGCCTTGACGCTCCTAGCGCTGGCGGTGGCGGTGATGACTTTTGTGGCGGAGTCGCTTTTCGGCTTCTGGCCGCTGCTGCTGGCCGGGGCATTTTTCTTCGCCGGCTTGTTTCTGATGATTGCCGGGGCTACTGTCTCGCCGCTCTCCGCCCAGGGCACACAACTGGCAACCACCTTCGATCCATTCCGGCGCTTTATCAAAGATGCCGCCAAGGGCGCGGTAGACATCCCCGATGTCTCGTACTATGAGTCATACCTGCCCTACGCCACGGCGTTCGGCTATGCCGAGTCCTGGGTGAAGCAGCAGGCGAAGTCCGGCTACAACGTCGCGCCATCCTTCTTCCGGGCCATCAACGCGGCCGACGCCAGCCACATGATGGTCGTCTATATGGCTGCCATCACCGCCGCCACAAATTCAGGCGGCGCGGCCGGCGCGTCGGCAGCCGGCGCGGCTGGCGCGGCCGCCGCCGGTGGTGGGGCCAGCGGCGCGGGCTAGATCGATTGGGGGAGCCACAATGACGCCCCCCGCTATTCCCGCGCACCTGAGGGAAATGATGCGCTCCGCCAGCGGGCGGCCAGCTGGTTCGGCCGCTAACCAGGCTGCCGCAACCTACATGGCGAACGTTCTGGTCGCGGCGCTACGCGGTTGAGCAACAAACGTTTGCGGTCACGGACTGGCAGCTGAATGGCGTCGAGTTGTGGCTCGGCGACCAGTCGCCGCGTTCAGGGCACGAGCGCAAAGCTCTGCGCCATCATCTCGCCTTCCTGGTTCAGCGCCCGTAACTGATAGACGCGGTCGTTCCCGGCGATGAAGATCGAACACGGGGGGAAGATCATCGTCGAGGCGCACACCTGCACACCGGGTAAAGCGTTCAGCGTGGTGGCGGTGATCGTTTGGTCAGCGCCAACGCCCACCACCGCGAGCCAGTCCGCGAGCGAGGCGACCGCGCCCGCCTCATGGATGCGAACTTCGAGGTCCGGGGCGTCGGTTCCGGCCAGGGCGCTCTCCGCCGTCGTCGGGCTCATGAAGTAGACCGCTGCCGCTGGGGGCGGAATCAGCCCGGCCAGCCGGGCCGTATCAGCCTGGGTAACGATAAAATCGACCGGGTGCGCCACGCTGAAACGGTACGCGTCGTCGGTGTAGATGACCCACCCGTCCGGATACTGGGTCACCGGTTCAGGAGTTTCGCCCTGTCCGCCGTCCTCGCGTCCTTCTTCGCCCACCCCGCCCGGGGCCTGGCCGGTCGGCTGCGCCGACAATTCCGCCTCGCTCATTGGCGTCACCTCGACCACCTGACCGTCGCCGGCGGGGGCCAGAGCGTTGGGGGACGGCGTCCCATCGGCCGCGGCCGACGAATCGCTGCCGGCCGGGTTAATGGCTCCCGACGCGCTTTCCACTGGTACGGCCGGTTCGCCGCCACTCGGCGCGCACGCGACAGCCGTCACCAGAATCATCAGGACTAAAGCTGTAACCATCATCTGCCTGAACATCTCGGTTCTCCGTTTCTCTCCCTAGACCGCGAATCATTCCCGGTCTATGGACGCGCTAGCCCCGGCCGAAGTTCCCCACCACGCATAAAAAGGGCCCGGCTGGCGGCCGGGCCCCTTCCATGCAGTGGCTGCGAATGGCGACTAGCAACCGGCGGCATTGCACAGGGTAACGATGTTGCCGCTCGTGAATCGCGCCCCGTACAAATTCTGAGTGCCGATGAAAAGGCCCGAGTTGACCGAGTCGACGTAGGTCGTCACCGGATCAAAGGGATCGTAGCTGATCGTCCAAGGGCCGCCGCTGATGCCCGGCCCCCAGTTGCAACCGCCGCCGAGCACGTTGGTCGCCTGCTGGAACGTCTCATTGGCGCACAGCCGCAGGTATTTGCCGGCGTCGGTCACGGAGTTGTTCTGGTAGTTATTGAAGGGATAGCCCATGTTGTGAACGTGCTGCACGTAGCCCGCATCCCACGTGCGACCGTACCAACCCGTTACGTTGCTCAGAGCCTGGCCGTTCGAGTTATTGCCCATCTGGCAGACCGCCACGTCGTCATCGGCCCAGGTGTTGATGCTGTAGCTACCGCTCAGGTTAACCCACGAGGTCAGCACCCAGCAAGTCTGCGCCGGGAACGTCCCGTAGGGCGCTGCGCCATTACGATAGGCGGGTGTGAAGACCCAGTTGCTGTAAAACTGGTTGCGCGACGGGGTGTCATAGACACAGTGGGCCGCGGTCACAATGATATTGCGACCGCTAACGACCGAAGCGGAGCAATAGGAAGTGCCGCTGGGAGTGGAGAACGACAGCCGGCCCGTGGGCTTATGACCCGTGGTCTTCCACAGCGCCGCTAGCTTGTTAACAACGTAGGACGTGTAGATCTGGCTGGTGCCGTCGGCCGCTGCGGGGCTATCCGCCATGGCCGCCGAGTCCAACATCGCCCAATCCTGCGGGTAAGCGGCCTGCGCCGCGGCGTCGGCCCCGGCGGCGGCGGCGCCACCGGCGGCTGTCTGACCAGCGCTAAAGACCGGCTGCCGGCCGCTGGTCCGCGGCGGGCGCGGCGCAATGGCCGAAGGCATCTCCATGGGCCTGGCGGCCGCCAATTGCTCGTGAGTCCAGAAGGTTACGGCTGCCTGTTGCTGCCCGGCCGACGCGGTGACGCGGGTCGTGCCGTTCGCCAGCGCCTCAACCTGCGCGCCGGACTGGCCGGCCGCGCTACCATCCTGCGCCTGCACGGTCAGTGACAGGGTTAGCAGAAGCAACACAACGATACTTAGAACCACTACCGACAATCTCGACTTGCCTTGCATCTCACAGACCTCCAGAAAGGTGGGATGCCCGATCTTTACCGGCAAAAGACATCCGATCGGGCTATTGTGAATGGAGCATGGGGACTGTACAATGCAAGCGTCCTCTAAACGTCCTGTAACCGATTGGGAATCGGGCCGACATCGAGCAACCAGGGTCCGCGACGCGTAGGCAACCGCCCGCGCGCACGGATCGTCGCCACGCCCGAAGCTATATGGAGCCATCGGCGGCCGCTTCCGCCGGGGGCTAGCTGGAGCGGGAGCATGCGGGAGGTCTGCATGACATGCGCGGCCGTGGATGTACAGTTGCTCGGTCCTGTTCTGGTTACGCGGGCCGGTGAGCCCGTCACGAACTTCCGATCGCACAAAACGCTGGCTCTGCTGGCTTACCTGGTGGCTACTCGCCGTCCGGTAGCCCGCAACTATCTGGCCGAACTCCTCTGGCCTGAGACGTCGGCCACTGATGGCCGGGGCCACCTGCGCCGGGCCATCCACGACCTCACGCAGAAACTGCCCAACGCGCTGATCGCCGACTATTACACTGTTGCGATCGACCCGGCCTGTTTTGGGCAAAGCGATCTGGCTCGATTTGAGGCGTTACGCCGCCTCGAAACGGAATCCGAGTTGCGCGAAGCGGCCGGGCTATGCCGGGGGCCTTTCCTGGAAGGGATCGACCTCGACGACTGCCCCGCCTTCGAAGCCTGGCTTACGGCCGAACGCGAGACGTGGCGGCAGCGAGAAACAGCGGTCGTCGAACGGCTGCTGGCGCTCCACCTGCAAAACTCCTGTTTCGAGCGCGCGCTCGAGGCCGGCTGGCAACTTCTCCGGCTGGAGCCCTGGCGCGAAGAGCGCTACAGCCAGCTCATGATGCTGCTGGCGCGCAATGGCGACCCGGGCATGGCGGTCAAGGTATACAAGCGCTACCGGCGTACGCTGGTCGACGAGTTAAACGTCGAACCGTCGGCCGAGCTCCTGGCCCTGTATGACCGCCTGGGCCGGGCGAAAGTGCGGCGGCCCGGCAACTTACCTAGCGGACTGACGCCTTTTGTCGGGCGTTCTCAGGAGCTCGGGCTTCTCGCCCGCTACCTCGCTGATCCGGCTTGCCGTATCATCACCCTGGCGGGGCCTGGCGGCATCGGCAAGACGAGGCTGGCGCTGGAAGCAGCCCGGCGGGCCACCCTGTCCACAGCCAATCGTTTTCTCGACGGGGCTTTCTTGGCCCCGCTCGATTCGGCCGGCACGCCCGCGCAATTCCTTTCCGTCCTGGCTCACGCGTTGGGGATAGCCTCCGCCGGGCGGACGGTGGGACTCGACATGGTGCTGCGTCACCTCCGCGACAGGGAGCTACTCCTACTGCTGGATGACTTCGACAGTTTAGTCGACCACAGTTCCCTGCTGATCGCTTTGCTGGAGGCGGACCCCGCGCTCAAGATTTTGGTCACCTGCCAGGAACGGCTAAACCTGCCCGCGGAGTGGGTCGTCCCGGTGCGCGGGCTGGCCGGCGACCAGCCGGGTTTCGGCGCCTCCGAAGCTCTGATGCTCTTCGAGAACTGCCTTCTCCGTTACGGACGCCCTCCTCTCTCGTCCCCGGAGCGGGAGATCGCGGCGCGCATCTGCGAACTGGTCGAAGGTATGCCGCTGGCAATTGAGCTGGCGGCCAGCTGGCTGAGCCGGGGCTCCTTCCAGCACGCAGTCGAAGTTCTGGAGACAAACCTCGATGTTCTCTCCATGGCCGGCGCGCGCCCCAACCGGCATTCAAGCGTGCGCTCAGCGCTGGATCACACCTGGAGCCGGCTGAAGCCCGAAGAGCGCGAGGCTTTGGGCTTGCTGGCCGTCTTTCCCGGCGGCTTCACCGGCGAGGAAGCCAAACGAATCGCCACTGTCGGCGCCAGGCGGCTGGGGGCCTTGGTGGACAAATCCCTCGTCAGCATCGCTAACGCCGCGAGCGGCTCGGCCGCCGCCTGTTATCGTTTGCATGCGCTGGTACGGCAGTATGCCGGGGAACAACTGCCCGGCAACGCGGAGTTGCAGGCGCGCGCAAGCGCCGTTCGAGCCACCTATCTGAGCCATAGCAGCAGTGTGGCGCACGCTGCTCCCCAGGAACCAGCAGCCCCCTGGGCCAACAATCTACTTCGCGCGCTTCTTCCCCCCGAACATTGCATCCTGGTCTAGATAACTGCGCCGCTGCCCGCGCCGCGGTTTCGCCACCTTTCAGCAAGCTCGAGAGCGTTTTCCTGCCGACCTACGACTCGGTGAAAGGTCTGCTGCCCGGCGTCCATGGTGGACGCGTGGATACGACTGCCCGCCCGCAAACGACTCAATCTTTGGTCATACCTTTCGGTAGATGACAGGGGCAAGCCAGGACGGCTATTCTGCACGGGAACGCGCGTCGGAAGCCGGGCGACCGGCCGACGGGAGACACCCATTATGCCCAAATCAGTCATCATCATCGGCGCGGGCGTGGCCGGGCTGGCCGCGGGCTGCTATGCCCAAATGAACGGCTATCAATCACGCCTCTTTGAGCTTCATGACATCCCCGGCGGCCTCTGCACGGCCTGGGAGCGCAAGGGGTATACCTTCGATGGCTGCCTCCACTACCTTTTCGGCTCCGGACCGGGCCAGCCGTTCTACCGTGTCTGGGAAGAATTGGGCGCGATTCAGGATCGAGTGATGCACAATCATGACGAGCTCATGCGCATCATCGGACCAGACGGTCAGACCTTTACCGTGTATAGCGACCCGGACCGCCTCGGCGCGCATATGAGAGAACTCGCGCCCGACGATCACAAGCTGATCAACGACTTCATCGACGGCATACACGCCTTCATGTCGTTTGACATGGCGATGCTCCAGGAGAAACCGCGGAGCCTGCTCACGCCGCTGGAATGGCGTGACTTTGGTCTGAAGGTCATGCCCTACGCGATGCCCCTGGCGCGCTGGGGCATGATGTCGGCCGAGGATTTCGCCCACTCCTTTAAAGACCCCTTTATGCGCCGCGCCGTGCCACTCATGCTGGGTTGGCCGGAGTGCCCCGTCATGGTCGGCCAGTCGCTGCTGGCCTACCTCCACACCGGAAACGCCGGCTTCCCGGCTGGCGGGTCACTGGCGTTTGCCCGGGCCATCGAGCGCCGCTACCTGGCGCTGGGCGGGCAGATCCAGTACCAGGCGCAGGTGGAAAAGATTCTGGTGGAAAACGACCGCGCCGTGGGCGTGCGCCTCTACGACGACAGCGAACATCGCGCCGACTACGTGATCTCGGCCGCCGACGGTCGCAGCACCGTCTTTGACCTGCTCGATGGTCGCTACGTCGACAAACATCTGCGCCGCGCCTACGACGGCCACCTGCCCATCCACTCACTGGTGCAAGTTTCCTATGGGATCGCGCGCGACATGTCGGCCGAGCCACATTGGGCCAACTATTTACTGGACCCGCCGCGCCTCATCGGCGGCACGGAACACAATTATGTGAGCCTCAAGCACTACTGTTTCGACCCAGGGATGGCCCCGCCGGGCAAATCGTCGTTAACCGTCACGCTCAAAAGCAATCACGACTACTGGCAGCGAATCTACGGCCGCAAGCTTTATGACACGGAGCAGATACAGGTCTGCCAGATCGTCGGCGACTTCCTGGAGGAGCGTTATCCCGGCATCACCGCCGACGTGGAAGTCAAGGACGTCGCCACGCCGATGAGCTACGAACGTTATACTGGCAACTGGCTGGGATCCACGTGCGGCTGGCTGCTGACAAAAGACACGATGCGAATGATGATCCAGGGCTTGCCCAAGACACTACCCAAGCTTGGCAACTTCTACCTGGCGGGGCAATGGGTAGAGCCGGGCGGCAGCGTGCCCGTCGTCGCCATGTCCGGGCGCAACGCCATCCAGTTGATTTGTCACCAGGACGGCCGGGAGTTCACCACGCAAACGCCCTAACGCAACCGCCTGCGGGCGCTGGCTCTCTGACAACAACACAGCCGGGCCGGGGGCGCTCGCCGCCACCGTGACCAAAGTCACGGGGGGCTTTGTTTGGGAATCCACAGAGGCTATGGTATGATGCGCGGTCACTCCGGACCCGTGGGTCCGGAGTTTCGTCAGCCGACCTGTAAGTTGGCCATAGTAGAGTGGAACGGTTACGTCGGAGACAAAGGGGAGCTGCCGCGGACGGCAGTTCTGCGGCAAGGAAATCTCGATGACCAACGATTCCCGAGAGAGTGAAACGACGGCGGCCGCTGCCGATCCGCAGGAGTTGGCGATGGCCGATCCGTCCAGCGCTGGTGAAACCAGTGGAACCCTGAAACGCATGTTGCAGCGCGTTTCCTGGCCAAAGATCGGCCTGTTCGTCCTCAGCCTGTACCTGTTCATTCTGGCCTTAACGCTCATGAAGGACGGCGCGCGCGGCCTCGCGCCCGTAGTCCAAAACCGCTTCTCCCTGGACAACGCGGCCAACACCCTGGGATTCGGCTGGTTCTTCGCCTACCTCGTCATGAGCGGCTCGCCTGTCGCCGCTTCGGCGCTGACATTTCTGGATGCGGGCATTATCGAACCGGTGCAAACGTTCACGATGGTGATCGGCAGTCGCATGGGCGCCAGCTTCATCATCCTGTTCATCGGCTTCATCTACGTTCTGCGCGGCCGAAATCGCTCGACCAGCCTTAGCATGGGGCTATTGTCATTCACCGTGACCGGTACGTTGCAGATAGGCTCGGTCATCATCGGCACGCTGCTGCTCAATTCCGGGCTGCTAGGGAGCTTCGATTTCGGCCAGGGCGCGGCGCTGACGTCCGTCATCGACGTGCTCATCGATCCGGTTTCCGGCATTTTTGAGGGGTTCCTGCCCGGTTGGGCGCTGTTCATCGTTGGCTTGGGAATTATTCTGGTAACGTTCAATCTGTTCGACCGCTGCCTCCCGGAGATGACGATTAAGGAAAGCCAGGTCGGCCGCATGTCGCGCCTGGTCTACAATCCGCTCATCATGTTCCTCCTCGGCTCGGCCGTTACGCTGGTATCGATGTCGGTCAGCGTTTCGCTAAGCATCCTCGTGCCGCTGAGCCACCGCGGCTTCGTCCGCCGAGAAAACGTCATCCCTTACATTATGGGGGCAAACATCACGACGTTCATCGACACCTTGCTGGCGGCCGTCTTGCTGAACAACCACCATGCGGTATCGGTGGTGTTGGCCGAGATGCTCGGCGTCGGCCTGACGGCCGCGTTGATTCTGCTGCTTATTTTCCGTCCCTACGAGCGATCATCCTTACGCTTCGTGAATTGGGTAACGGAAAAGAATCTGCATCTGGCCCTGTTCATGTTCACGATCTTTCTCATCCCGCTCATTCTGGTGCTGATCTGATGTTCGCAGCTCCGTTCCGATCCATATTACGGTTGCGTTCGGGGTGGCCTTCACACGACCTGCCCTAGTATGCTAACATCTGTTGTCATGGCCTTTTTTCGACCGGATCGCTACTTGCACAAAAGCCACGAGGAGTCTTGTCTATGCGCGTGTTGATCGCCACCGGCGGCCCAGGACAAACCGAAATCGGATTGCGGCAGTTGACACTCCTCGCAGAGACGATGCCGCTCGAGCCCACCGTGCTGACGGTGATCAAGCACGCCGAGGAGCAGCCGGAAGCCGACCAGGTGCTGGCCCATGCCGCCACGCTCATGAACCCCGTCTTTGGTCAGGTGAGTTACCAGACACGCATCGGACAGCCGTGGGAAGAAATCGTCGCCGAGGGCGAGACGGGCAAGTATGACCTGCTGATGATGGGGCAGCGCCAGTCACGGCCGCTGCTGACACGGATTCGCGGCCTCGTTACGCAAAAGGTGGTCGCCCACACTTCTTTGCCGGTGCTCATCGCCAAGCGCGAAGCGCGCCCGTTGCGGCGTGTCCTCATCTGCGATAGCGGCGTACAGTCACCCTCGCTGCTGCAACGCCTCCGCGACCGGCTACCTGACCTGCTAGCCGCGGTCACTGACGTAACCGTGCTGCACGTCATGTCGCAGATCAGCGCCGCGCCCGGCATCAAGGGCGACGATCTGATGGCGACGGCGGAGCAATTGATCGAGTCGCAAACACCCGAAGGCAGCCTGTTGCAACAGGATCTGGCTTATCTTGACCGCATGAACCTGCATACAATCGCCAAGGTTCGCCACGGGCTGATTGTCGATGAGATCGCCGACGAAGCCCGCTCGGATGACTACGATCTGGTTGTCATCGGCGCTCACAGGGAAGAAGGTCTCTCGCGCTTCTTGCTCGACGACCTGGCGCACGAACTCGTTCTCGACGTCGAACGGGCTATCCTCGTCGTCCGCTAGCCGGCGCAACCGTCTGCCGCGCCCCGGACGCCAACGCGCGGCGCGGCAGCTCTGGCGCGTCGACCGCGGTGGGGGTCAGCGCGTCCGCCACATCGCCAGCCCGGTCAGGAAACGGCAGGCGCCTGCAAAGAGCAGCGCCATCATGACCCCCCACCAGCCGGCCAGCAAGGGCGCAATCAGCGCGCCGAGCAGGATTCCGCCCTGCAAGGCCATGTTGTACCACGCCAGGTAAGACGGCCGGCTGTTGTCGGGCGTCTTTTCCAGCACGTAGTTGCCAACCGCGCCGCCCGCCAGTGCCCAGCCGGTGCCGCCCATAATCGAGGCGAAGAGGTATAGCGCAGGACCCGTTGCCGTGGCAATCAGCAGCGGATACAGGCTGATGACCATGATACCCAGGGCCATTGTGCGCCGATTTCCAAAACGAATGGTAATCCAGTCCAGACGCGTCGAACTCAGGAAAAGGGCGATATAAAAGATGCTGTTGCCCAGCCCGATGACCTGATCGGCCAGATTGATTTCGCGCACGAGGAAGAGCGGGAACAGCGGGATGGCCAGGTAGAGCGTCAAATGCATGGCGAAAACGAGCAGCAAAACATTGCGAAAGCGCCTGTCCTTGGCGGGCTGGAACCAGCGACTGGAAAGCGGGTTGGCGCGCGTCAGAAAGCGCAGGCCGACACTAAGGCGCACACTCTGCCACATGCTGAACTCGCCCGGATCGGCCCAGTCGCCCAGACTGCGCCCCGTGCCGGGCTGGCGATGCTCATCCACGGGACGGACGTACCACAGGTGCAGGCTGCTCATCGCCGCGCCGACCGCGCCGATGAAAAAGACGATCTGGTAGCCGAGCGGAAACGGGATGGTATCGAGCAGGCGGCCGCAAATTAGAGTCACGCCAATAGAGGTCAGGGCGTAAGCCGCATTGCGCACCCCAACCACCCGGCCGCGCCACTCCGGCGGCACGGCCGCGGCGAAGGTGCCGTTAAAGCCGATCGCCAGCGCTGTGCCGGGGATGCTCATGAGCACGGTCAAGACCACCAGCGCCCAAACCTGGCCCGGCTGGCTGAAGAGCAGCGGCAGGAATACCCATACGAGGTAGAACGCCCGATGGAAGATCGATGCCGCAAGCGTGGCGCGGCTGATGGGCAAGTCCTGGAGCCAGCGGCCGGCCGGCAGCGCAAAGATCAGGTTAACCACGGCCGGCAGCGCGGTTAGAAGCGATAACTGAAATGCGCTGGCTCCCAGGCGCGTCGCGTAGACGGCCACGAAGGCAATGGCGCTACCGTTCAGAACGCCAAACCAGGCAATATCGAAGACGAGGTGATTGAAGTTCGAGCGGTGCTCCGCGGGCACGGGCCGGGAGCGGGTCGAAGCGATTGAAATAGCCATAGAAAACTACAGGGAGCGGGATGAGCAGGCGGAGGCCCGGGGATTAGACAAATATCTATATTAGCACAAATAACCCGCCATATGAATGTCAGGTTACGCTTGGGCGCGATTTCATGCTGCCCGTTTGGGCAATTATCCCCCGACGACTATAATACGGTAGTAGTCACGGTGCCGACCCCACAGCCCAATCCCCAGCAACATAAGACAGCCACAGTCCGGCGGCCGGCCATTGGGCGCGGTCTAGCTGCGCCCGCAAGGAGATATCGTGGAGCAAACGGAGATAACTGATCACGCGCCGGAAACTTTAAGCCATTGGCTCAATTTGGCTCATCATGTGCCGTTGGGTGTAATCTGTGATCTGGATGGTACGCTTCTGCCCTTCACCAACGCGCCGTGGGAGACTGAACTGCCGGTGGCCCTGGCCGGCCTGCTGAATGACCTCGCCGCCCTGCCCGATGTGCGCCTGTCCATAGTCAGCGGCCGTTTGCGCGACCAGCTTGACCGCATCCTGGCCCCCGTGCCCGACGCCTGGCTGGTGGCCGAGCATGGCGCCTGGCGGCGCTATGACGGGGCCTGGATAAGCGCGCTTGAGGCGGAAGACGATATCACGCCCCTGCGTGAGAGCCTGGAACAACTCGCCGCCGCCACCCAGGGTTCATTTGTTGAGCGCAAAAGCTTGTCGGTCGCCTTCCACTACCGGCTCGTGCCCCCGATGGCGCTCGATGCGCTGATGGTGGAACTGGATGTGCTGCTGCAAGAATGGCTGGACCATCACCCGACTTATGAGCGGCTCGACGGCGCCGAGGTCGTTGAGATACGCCCGGCCCGCATTCGTAAGGGCCTGGCAGTGGACTGGGTGCGCGACCAATTGGGGCCCGGCGCGCGCCTGCTGGCTCTGGGCGATGATGTAACCGATGAGGACATGTTCCGCGAGCTGGGTGTGGCCGACGATGGCGTGCTGGTCGGCCGCGCGCGCCGCAGTCGCGCTCGCTGGCGCCTCGACAACCCCGCGGCGGCGACTGACCTGCTACGCTGGCTTGTGGACGTCCGCTGCGGCGCGGCAGTCGAACCTCCGGTTTTGCCGGAGCCCCTGCAGCCCTGGGCTCGCAGACAACCGGCAACCCGTGGCAAGCGTGAGCTACTGGTCGTCTCTAATCGTCTGCCCGCCGCCCCGAGAACGGACGAGGATGGTCGCCGGCGCAACGTCGGCGGCCTCATCGCCGCTCTGCAGCCGGCGCTGGAGAGTCGCCACGGCCTATGGCTTGGCTGGAGCGGACAGACGACGAATGATACCACCGCCGGCGACATCGAAGTGGATGAGTCGTCGATACCGGCTATGGCTTGTCTCGATTTCCCCGACGAATGGTACCGCCACTACTACAACGGCTTCAGCAACCGTGCGCTCTGGCCCCTCTTCCATAGCTTCCCGCGCTATACCAGCTTTGTCGACCAGGATTGGGAGTGCTATCGCCACGTCAACCATGCCTTCGCCACGGCGGCGGCTGAACTAACGTCACCCGAGACGCCCATCTGGCTGCACGACTACCACTTACTGATGGTCGCCCGCGGCCTGCGCGAGATGGGTCACTACGGTCCGGCTGGTTTGTTCCTGCACATCCCCTTTCCCGGACCCGACCTCTTTGGGCTGCTGCCGTGGGCCGAACAGTTGCTCGACGCCATGCTCGACCTCGATCTCATCGGCTTTCATACAGACCACGATGTGGAGAACTTCCGCCACACCGTCAGCACCCTGTCGCCGGCGCGACTTGAAGACGAGGCCATCATCCACCGCGGCCGCCGCACCCGGGTCGCAGCATTCCCCATCGGCATAGTACCGGAGCCCTTTCAGGAGCCGCGCGAGCCCCAGGTCGTCGAGGAGGTAGCGGCGCTACTGCGGTCCATCGCGCCCAGTCGCCTCATTTTGGGCGTCGATCGACTTGACTACACGAAGGGAATTCCCGAGCGGCTTGAGGCCTTCGGTCTGCTTCTTGAACGGTTCCCCGAGTGGCGTGGTCAGGTCGCCTTGGTCCAAATCTCTGTCCCCTCGCGCGAGGACGTGCCCGAATATGTCGAGCAGCGCCGCCGTATTGAAAATGTCGTCGGCCGCATCAACGGACAGTTTGGCGAAGCGACCTGGGTGCCCGTTCGCTACCTCTACCGCAGCTACAGTCCCGAGCAACTGGCCGAACTTTATAGCGCGGCGGCCGTCGGCTACGTCACCCCGCTGCGCGACGGCATGAACCTGGTGGCCAAGGAGTACGTCGCGGCGCAGGACGCCGCCAACCCTGGCGTGCTAGTGCTGTCGAAGTTCGCCGGCGCGGCCGCCGACCTCACCGACGCCGTGCTGACCAATCCCTGGCATCCGGAAGGCGTCGCCCGCGACCTCGATCGCGCCCTGCGGATGGAGCTGTCAGAACGCCGCGAGCGTCATAAGCGGTTGCTGACGAGCGTGCTGCGCAACACGGCCAATAGCTGGGCCGAGGACTTTCTGAATGCCCTGCGTGAAGCGGACTGATCGCCCTTTTTGGAATTAACCCGTCAGCCCGCCACGCCGGTCGAGGCCGAAATACAGGTCCAACCAGACCTGAGCGTGGGCGTCCCTTCAGCGCGGGCGGCCTCTCTATCCGCGCTCCCCGATCATAGCCGCCTGGCAGGGGTTGACCGGGATTTGCCTCGGTCAGGCTATGTTGCTATACTTTGCTCTGGTGCATTGAGGGATAGTTTAACGGCAGAACAACGGACTCTGACTCCGTGAGTCGTGGTTCGAATCCACGTCCCTCAGTCTGTAGAAAGCCACCCGTGAGGTGGCTTTTCTGATCGAGCCGGAAGTTGAGCATTTTAAGAGCCTCGCGCCCAGAGCCGTCCCGCCGGTGAACATCCGCCCCGCTCGCCCCGAGGATATCCCCGCCATCCTCAGCCTCGTCAACGACCACGCCCGGCGTGGCGATCTGCTGCCGCGCACGGCAACCTCTATCCGCGACAGCTTGCCCGATTGGCTGCTGGCCAAAGATGAAGCAGGCGAGGTGGTAGCTTGCTGCTCTCTCTACGCCTACTCAGCTACCCTGGCTGAGGTTCGCTCGCTGGCCGTGCGCGACGGGGCCAAAGGTAGCGGCTGGGGCAGCACGCTACTCAAGGAAATCATCGTCGAGGCCCGCCAGCGCGGCGTTGTCACGCTGTTTGCGCTGACGCGCGCCGTTCGCTTCTTCGAGCGCGCTGGATTCCACGTCTCTGACCGGCTGCGCTTCCCTGAAAAAGTGTGGCGCGACTGCGTATCTTGTCCCTTGCAGGACCGTTGTGATGAGACAGCAGTAGTGTTACACTTGGCCGAACCACTGAGCCATTCCTACAACCCGCCGGCGGCCGATGATCGCCGGCCAGCATACGTCCCTGAACCCGCATTTGCGCCTGACCCACAGGCTATTCATCGTTCCAAAGGAGAGAAACCCATCATGAGCAAACCGGCAGTGCGGAAAGTTGTGCTTGCCTACTCAGGCGGCCTCGACACATCCGTCATCGTTCCCTGGCTGCGCGAAAATTATGGCTGCGACGTCATTTGCTTTTGCGCCAATATCGGCCAGGGCGACCATGAATTCGAAGGGCTGGAAGCCAAGGGGTTGGCCAGCGGCGCGAGCAAGGTCATTATCGAAGACTTGCGCCACGAGTTCGCCAAGGATTTCCTGTTCCCCATGATGCAGGCCGGGGCAATCTACGAACGGCGCTACTTATTGGGCACGTCCGTAGCCCGACCGCTTATCGCCAAGTGGCAGGTAGCCGTTGCCGAGGCCGAGGGAGCGGATGCCGTGGCCCACGGCTGCACCGGTAAGGGCAATGATCAGGTGCGCTTCGAGTTGACCTATAAGGCGCTCAACCCGACGTTGAAAGTGATCGCGCCCTGGCGCGAGTGGGAAATTCGTTCCCGCGAAGACGCACTGGCCTATGCCCGGGCCCACAACGTGCCGGTCACGCAGACCGAGAAGTCGATCTACAGCCGCGACGCCAACATGTGGCATCTTTCCCACGAAGGCGGCATCCTCGAAGACCCGGCGCTGGAACCGGAAGAATCGATGTATCAACTCACGGTATCGCCGGAGAACGCGCCGGATGAGCCGGAGGTAGTCGAGATCACCTTTGAGCGCGGGTGCCCGGTGGCGGTCAACGGCGTGCAACTGGCCCCAGCGGCGGTTGTCCAGACGCTCAACAGCCTGGGCGCTAAGCACGGCATCGGCCGCATCGACCTGGTCGAGAACCGGCTGGTGGGCATGAAATCCCACGGCGTGTACGAGACGCCCGGCGGTACCATCCTCTACGCCGCTCACCGCGAACTGGAGGCGCTGTGCCTTGACCGCGAAACGATGCACTTTAAGGAGCAAATGGCCTTGCGCTACGCCGAACTGGTCTACTATGGGATGTGGTATCACACCCTGCGCGAGAGCTTGCAGGCGTTTGTCACCGAGACGCAGAAGACCGTCAGCGGCTGGGTCAAGCTGAAGCTCTACAAGGGCAATGCCACCGTCATCGGCCGCTATAGCCCGCTGAGCCTCTACCGCGAGGACTTCGCCACCTTTGGCCAGGAGGATGTCTATGACCAGGCCGACGCCGAGGGGTTCATTACCTTGTTCGGTCTACAGATGAAGGTCAAGGCCATGATGGAAGTCAGCGACGGCGGCCGCACGCGCTACGCCGCGCCCGACTACTCCAAGTTCAAGCGAGATTAGGCGAGGCTCACGCCCCCGGGCGAACAAAGCAACCGCAAGTGAATAGCATGGAATACAAACATCATCGCTATGTGCCAGATGGCAGCGTAACGACACCCAAAGGGTTTGTTGCCGCAGCCGTGGCCGCGGGCATCAAGCAGTCAGGCAAACCCGACCTGGTGCTGGTTGCCAGCGAACGCGATTGCGCCGCGGCCGGCGTCTTCACGCGCAACCAGGTGGCCGCCGCGCCGGTGCAGGTCGATCGGGAGACACTGTCCGGCGGCGTGGCGATCATCCGTGGCGTGGTGATCAATGCCGGCAACGCCAACGCCTGCACGGGCGAGCCGGGCCTGGCCGATGCTCGCGACATGTGCCGTCTGGCGGCTGAAGCAACTGGCGCGCAATTCGGCCAGTTCCTGGTTATGTCAACCGGTGTCATCGGCCAGCCCTTGCCGATGGAGAAAGTCAGGGCCGGGATCAGCGCGGCCGCGGCGGCGCTCTCAACCGAGGGCGGCCCGGCGGCGGCCGAGGCCATCATGACCACCGACACGCGACCGAAGCGCGCCGCGGTTGCTATCGATCTGCCCGGCGGCCGCGTGACCATCGGCGGCATGGCCAAGGGCGCGGGGATGATCCACCCCGATATGGCGACCTTGCTCGGTTTGTTGACGACGGACGCAGCCATCCCCGCCGCCGACCTCGCCCCGCTGCTCCGCCGCGCCGCCGACGCCAGCTTCAACGCCATTAGCATCGACGGCGACACCAGCACAAACGACACGGTGTTGGTGCTGGCCAACGGCGCGAGCGGGGTAACCGTGGCTGACGATGAGAGCCGCGCCCGTTTCGCCGCGGCGCTGGAAGACCTGTGCGTGCGCCTGGCGCAGATGATTGTGCGCGACGGCGAGGGGGTTACCAAGTTCGTGACCATCCGGGTGACCGGCGCGGCCACCGCCGATGACGCCCGCCGCGTCGCCAACACCGTCGCAACCTCTCCGCTGGTCAAGACAGCCTTCGCCGGGGGCGACCCGAACTGGGGCCGGATCATGATGGCAACCGGCCGCAGCGGCGCAACGGTTGACCAGCGCTGCCTCGCTCTCTGGATCGCCACGCCCGACGCCGCGCCGCTGCAACTGGTGCGCGATGGCACACCCACAGGTTACGCCGAAGCTGACGCCGCGGCCATTTTCGCCGCACCGGAGTTCACCGTCCACGTCGACCTGGCCTTGGGCCACGGCGTTGCCACGCTGTGGACGGCCGATCTGACCCACGACTATGTCACCATCAATGCCGATTACCGCACGTAAGATGAGGGGCCTCTTCCGGGAGATCTACTATGACTAAGCTGTGGGGCGGGCGATTTATGGAACAAACGGATGCGCTTGTCCATCGCTACCACGCCAGCATAGGCTTCGACGTTCGCCTCTACGACGAGGACATCACGGCCAGCATCGCCTGGGCCGAGGGGTTGGCGCGGGCTGGGCTGCTGACCACGGACGAACGCGACGCGCTGGCGGCCGGGCTGGAACGGGTGCGCGAGGAGTTCGCCGTTGGCCTGTTCGCCGTTGCGCCGGACGATGAGGACATCCACTCGGCCGTCGAGCGCCGCCTGACGGAACTCGTTGGCCCGGTAGGAGGCAAGCTCCACACCGGTCGCAGCCGCAACGACCAGGTGGCGGCCGATTTCCGGCTGTGGACCATGCGCGCGTGCGATCGGTTGGACAGTTCACTGGCCGAAACGCAGCGCGCCCTGGTCGAGAGCGCCGCCGCGGCTCTCGATTTGCCCATGCCCGGCTACACCCACTTGCAGCACGCCCAGCCCATCACCTGGGGCCACTGGGCGCTAAGTCACTTCTGGCCGCTGGCCCGCGACCGGGAACGACTGCAAGCCGTGCGCGCGCACGCGGCCGTTCTGCCCCTGGGCTCGGCCGCACTGGCCGGAGCGGCTTTTCCGATCGATCGCGCCGCTCTGGCCGAACGGCTCGGCTTTCGCGACATGACGACCAACAGCCTCGATGGCGTCAGCGACCGCGACTTTGCCGCTGAGTTCCTCTTTGCCGCCGCCCTGCTCGGCGTCCACCTGAGCCGGCTTGCCGAGCAACTCATCCTCTTCAGCAGCGCTGAGTTCGGCTTCGTGCGCCTGGCCGACGCCTACTCGACCGGCTCCAGCATCATGCCGCAGAAGAAGAACCCCGACACGCTGGAGGTGACGCGCGGCAAGAGCGGCCGGCTTATCGGCCACCTGACCGGTTTCCTGGCCACGCTGAAGGGACTGCCCTCGGCCTACGATAAGGACCTGCAAGAGGACAAAGAGCCGGTCTTCGACGCCGCCGACACGCTGGAACTGGCGCTGCCGGTCATGTCCGGGCTGTTGCGAACGCTGGAATTGCGGCCGGAGCGGATGGCGCGGCAACTGGAAGCCGGTCTTTTAGCCACGGAACTCGCCGACTACCTGGTGCGGCGCGGGCTGCCTTTCCGCGAGGCCCATCATCTGGTCGGCCGGGTTGTCCGCCTGAGCGAGGAGCGCGGCGTGCCCCTTACCGATCTGTCTTCCGCCGATTTGCAGGCCGTAAGCCCCCATTTCGGCGCGGATACGGCCGCCGTGTTGACTGTGCCCGCGGCGCTGGCCGCCCGCAACTTGCCCGGCGGCACAGGGCCAGACGCGCTGCAAACGCAACTGGCCGCCGCGCGTCAAGCGCTTTCGGCCTGACCGGCACAGACAAGCGCAGACGCGCGACGTTCGACGCGTCGGCGCGTTTGGCGTAGGCCGGGACCAGGTCAGCCAGCTTCTTACAGGACACCGGACAGCGACGTAACCCTCACGTCTGCTTTAGAACCAGTACCCCGCAGCCACAAGCAGGACGACCAGCAGGCCAATAATCGTTTCCAGAATGCCGAGCGCTTTCACCGACGAGCGCCAGCGCCAGGCCGACAGCCCCCACCCGGCGCGAGCCAGCAACAGCGTTGCCGCAAGAACGGCCGTCGCCGGCAGCCAGCCCGGCAGGACAAGCCCGATGACGACCGCCAGGGCCAGCGTATGGACCGCCATGACAACAGGAGCGCTCTCGCCCGGGCCAGTCACCTTGCCTTTATCCAGGCGCAGCCGGGCGCGGATGAACAGCACCGCCGGCATGGCCCGTGCAGCCATGAACCCCCACAGGGCCAGCGCGGGAACCCACTCCCAGCCACCGGCCACCGCCATTGAGGCTACAATGGCGGCAAAGGCTACCGGCGCGGCCAGCTCCGCCTGCCAGTAACGGCCCGGCCGCTGGTCGTACACCATAAACAGCGCCAGCAGAGGAGCGGCCAGCGCCAAAGGCACGAATGCCTGCCAGCCCGCCAGCGCAAGCCCGCCGCCAAAGCCCAGCGCGGCGACAATCCCATAGATCGTTGCGTAGCGCAGAGCGACAACCGTACGCTCGTAAGCCCGGTCGCGCCGCCGGTCGGCCCAGTAAATCTTGAACGGCCGGTTGAACAGAAACAGGGCGAAGGCCCCGATGGCGAGCGCCAAACCGCCCAGCGATGGCGCGACCAACAGACCGAGTAGAATCGGCTCGGATACCAGGCTCCAGCTGCCGTGTTCCGCCGGCAGCGCCACGCTCCGGGTCGATAAACGCTTCACGGAGCGGTTCTCAGACTGAATTGAACTCATAGCGTAACCAATATCCGGCGCCAACGAACGCGGGTCGTGCGAGCCGCCTCGGCTTGAGCGGTATGCAGATCGCTTTAACTAGGCCGGCCTACCGCTATCCGCGTCCCTCGGCGACATATGACTTATTCGATAAGCCACGGGAAGCTGGGCGATGAAGGGACAGGCGCCAGCGCCGGAGCACGAACCGCACCTATGGCCGGCGGGCGCGCATCCGCCGCTGCACGACTCAACCGACCGGCCACTGACAACCAGCCGGCCCTTCCTCACCCAATGCTGAAGCATTCCATCAAGGGTTGCCGGCGCCACGCCCAGTTGCCGGCTCAGTTCGGCCAGGCTCACCGGCCCGTCGGCCGCCTCAATCAGTTGCAGCACTTCACGCAACATTCGTCAACCCCGCCATCTCTCTCAGAACAGCCGGCCTACCTGGTATACGGCCAGCGCCGCTAGCCACGCGATCGCCAGTTGCCCCACAACGCTTAGCCATGCCCATTTCGCGCCCAGTTCATGCCGTTCGGCGGCGAGGGTCGCCATGCAGGGCGTGTAGAGCAAGACGAAGACCATGAACGCCAGCGCGGCCGCGGCGGCGTGGCCGCCGCTGCTAATGGCGAACCCATCACGCAGGGCGACGGCCAGTCCCTCCTGCGCTCCGCCGCCCGCCCCGGTCAAGTCTATACCAACGAGTCCGGGAATGGCCCGCAGCGTCTCGACCCCGGCGCGGCCGAAAGAAGATCCGATCTCGACAAGCCCGGCGACTAACGATGAACCACTGGCTTGCGCCACACGGCCCACGCCATAGGTTTGGGCCATCGTGCTAACGACCACCTCTTTGGCCACGAGCCCGCTGATGAGCGCGCCGCCCGCCTGCCACGAGCCGAAGCCGAGCGGCCGCAACGCCGGCGCAATCAGGGCTGACGCGCGGCCGAAGGCGCTCTCCGGCAGCGGCACGTCGGCAAATGAGCCGCTGCCGCCTAGCGGCATGGACATGAGCAACCAGATGCCCAACGTAGTGAGCAGGATCAACGAGGCCGCGTGCCGCAAGAAGGCGCGCGTCCGCTGCCACACGTGATACCGGATGCTGCGCGCGCTGGGCAAGCGATAGGGCGGCAGCTCCATGACCAGACCTGATGCGCCGGCGTCAGGCAGCAGGGTGCGCCGCAGCGCGAAGCCGAGGAGCAACGCCACGCCAATGCCCAGCAGATAGAGAGTCAGAATAATCAGGCTGGCCCGGCCAGGAAAAAAAACGGCGGCAAACAGGACATAGACCGGCAACCGCGCGCTGCAGCTCATGAACGGCACCAGTATTCCGGTCAAAACGCGGTCGCGTTGGGTCGCCAGGGTACGCGTGGCATAGATGGCGGGCACAGAACAGCCAAAACCTACCATGAGTGGCAGGAAGCTTCGCCCTTGCAGGCCAAGCCTGCTCATCAGCCGGTCCATAACAAACGCACCGCGGGCCATATAGCCCGAATCTTCCAGTACCGCCAGGGCAAGATAGAGCGTCAGCAGCACCGGGATGAACGCCAGCACAGCGCCCACGCCGGCCAGAAGCCCGTCAACCACCAGCGAGGCCAGCCAGGTTCCCCCTAACCCGACCGCACCCAGCAGCGCCACCGCCCAGCCGCTGACGGGGCCGCCCAAGACGCCGCTGAGCCAATCGACCCACGGCGCGGAGAGATCCGTGGTCATCTTGAAGACAAACCACATCGCCAGCAGAAACAGCGGGATGCCGAGCCAGCGATGAGTCGCGTAGCGGTCGATGCGATCGGACAGCGTGGCCGACTCGCTCCGTTCGCCGCGGCGGGCGCTACCGACGAGGGCATGGATCCAGGCATAGCGGCGGTCGGCAATGACCGTGTCTGCTTCCTCGCCCAGCAACGCCTCCAGCCGGGCGCGACTCTCGGCCGCCAGCGCCGGCATCCCTGTCCCGCTAAGGGCGGCAACTTTCTCGCCAACCGCCACGTCGCCTTCCAGCAGCTTGATCGCCGTCCAGCGAGCGGGGTACAGGTCGCGCAGCGCCGGTACGGCTTCGAGCGCCGCCTGCAAGCGGGCGACCTCGGCCTCAATTGCCGGGCCATAATCCAGCCGGAAGGGCGGCTGCGGCGCTTCGGTCACTTTGACGGCCGTCGCGGCCACATTGTCCAGCCCTTCTTCCTTGCGGGCGCACGTCGTCACGATGGGCGCGCCCAGTTCCCTCTCCAGGCAGGCGACGTCAAAGGCCGTTCCCTGCCGTGCGGCCACGTCCATCATATTCAGAACGACCACCGCCGGCCTTTCCAACTCCAATAGCTGGATGACCAAATAGAGATTCCGCTCCAGGTTTGAGGCGTCGGCGACCGCTACGACCACATCCGGTCGCGCTTCCAGCACGAAATCGCGCGTAACGACCTCTTCCAGCGTGTAAGCGCTGAGACTGTAGGCCCCCGGGAGGTCGGTGATGTCGAGCCGCCGGCCAGCGTGGAAGAAGGCGCCCGTTTTCTTCTCGACCGTCTTGCCGGGCCAGTTGCCCACATGCTGCCGCGCGCCGGTCAGGGCGTTGAAGAGGGTGCTTTTTCCAGCATTGGGGTTGCCGGCCAGGGCGACAGAGAGGGGAGAGAGCATGGGAAGTAGGAAGTAGAAAGTAAGTAGTCGTTAGTGGGCCGAGCGGCACCGGTTTCTAAACCCGGATGCTAGAAGCTGGCTTTTCTTGCCGCGGGTGGCTGTCGATAGTCAGCGGTTGCCGGGCGACTCCACTTCCACCCATAGGTTGGCCGCCAGGTCGCGGCCCAGGGCAACTCGGGAACCGCGCACCGAGACCAGCATCGGCCCGCCGCTGTCCTGGACGACGCGCAGTTCGACGCCGGGCGTCAGGCCCAACTCGAGCAGACGATGCACCACGCAGCGGTCGACGTGAAGGCAGCGCAGGCAGGCCGTATGGCCCCGCGGACAGTCGCTCAGCGGCAACAGGCCCTCGGCCAGCAGCCGAGGCACGCGCTCATCGAGCGGGGCAGTCAGATGCCGGCGGCCGGACAGCAGGCCGCGACCCGACGCGGCAGTAACGGCGAATAACAACACGCTCAGGGCCAGCGCCAGTAGCAAGGCCATTGACAACCATAGGGCGGAAATCATGCAAGCGCCTCCTGTAGGGGGCGGACAAAGAGATGCGCGGCGGCTTCCAGACTCAGGTAATGCGTCTCGGACCCGACGTTGACCACCAGCGGGCCGTGGAAGGGAGCGATTTCTCGTAACTCAATGCGCCGCCCCGGCCGCAGATCGAGCTCAGCCAGGTAGCTGAGCAATTCGTCGCTTTCCGGATGGATGCCGGCGATGACCACGGTAACACCGGCGTCGATCTCGGTCAGGGGACAACCGTCGGGATAGCGGACATGCCCGTCCGCGTCGGGAATCGGGTTGCCGTGGGGGCAGACGACGGGACGGCCGAGATAGGCGTCGAGGGCGTCAATGACTTCCGGCGCGGCGGCGTGCTCCAGCCGGCAAGCATACTCGTGCGCGGCGCTCCAGGATAATCCCAGGTGCTCCACCAGGAACGTCTCCCACAGCCGGTGGCTGCGCACGACGCCGGCGGCCTGTCGCCAGCCCGCCTCGGTCAGGGTTACGCCCCGATATGGGAAATGGCTCAACAGACCGTTTTCCTGGAGGCGGTGGACCATCTCGGTAGCGGAAACAGGCGACACGCCCAGCCGCTCCGCCACGGCCGAGATGGGCACCGGCGCGCAGTTGTCGGCCAATTCACTGACCGTCTTCAAGTACATCTCCGCGCTTTCGTTGAACGAGTAGTGCTTCATGCGTTCGGTGACCTCGCGCCAAACCCGGCATCAATAACGCCTGCCCGGTTTTTTAGGCACACCTTATGATACGTATGAAGCCCTACCTCAGACAGTGACGGATGTCACCGGAATTGGGTGACAGACGTAATGGAACGCGCGCGGTTGGGGCTGGGCCGGGAAAGAGGAAGGGAGCGTGGTGTTGTCTGGGGAGATGGCGCCGGCGAGGACTATGCGTTCCGGCCGGAACCTGTTTCCTCATACGCTTCGGCCGCGGCCAGGTGAACGGCGTTGAGGATCGCGTTGACCCGGCGCAAGAGGCGGACGTTGGCCTCGGGCCGGATGTTGGCGGTGTCGGGCAACTGGAGAGCCGTTTCGATCAGGCTGTCGCGGAAAAAGATGGCCGCTTCCAGCGTCGCCCGCAGCGGCAGGCCCTGCTCTTTCGCGTTCAACGCGTAGAGGCGGCCGATGCGGCGCGCCTCCTCGAGGATCGAAGCGCTGTTTTCCTCGCTCGACTCGCTGGAAAGATACTGGAGCGTCAGGCCCATTAACTGCTGACCCAGAACACGGTTACGATTGCGCGCTTCTTCGTCATAGTGGGCCAGCCAGGTGTCGCGGCGGTGAACGGCCGCGACTTCGCTGCGCGCATGAGCCAGCGCTTTGGTGGCCCATAGGCCGGCGATGCCGTTGACGTTGCGGAGAGCGCTGCGCTCGCGGGCGAAGCGGGCCAAGTCGGCAATGGCAAAGCGGCGGTGGCCCCCCGGCGTGACCAGCGTCGGGATATCGCCGTTATTGGCCCAGCGGCGCAGCGTTGTCGGGTGAACGTTGAGCAACTTCGCCGCCTCGCTCAGCGTCAGCCAGCTCTCGTCGTCGCCGGCAATGTCAGGGGGTAGTGGCAGGGTCATAAATCTATGCAAAAGTGCGCGCTTGTGAAGAACGCCATGCTATCCCATCACCGCGCGCGCGTCAAATGCCCGCTAGGTCGTCTGCCGGATGACCTCGTCAAGCGGCAGCCGCCGCTCGCGCACGGGCGTTTCGGCCGGGTAGCCGGCGTAGAGGAAGCCGATGACGTTGAACCGCGCCGGATCAAGCGCGAGGAGGTCGTAGGTCAGCGGATCGCGGGTGACTGCGGCCGTGCTCCACTTCGTGCCAATGCCGCGCGCCCAGGCAGCCAGCTGGATATTCTGCGCGGCGCAACACACGGCGGCGTAATCTTCCTTGCGCCGCTGCTCATCCCCCTCTTGCAGCGCAACCAGGGCGACGATAGCCGGATTGGCCAGGAACTTGCGGATGCTCTCTTCCCGGATGCGCGCCCGGCGTTCGGTCGCGTCGGCGGGCGCCTTATCCATGCGCAGCTCGCCATAGCGCTCAGCCAGCTGTTGGCGCGCCTCTGGCCCGAGAATGACAAAACGCCACGGCTCGGTCAAGTGGTGGTTGGGCGCCCATACCCCAGCGGCGAGTACGGTCAGCAGTTCCTCACGCGGCAAAGGCTCCGGCCGGAAGCGGGCGATGGTGCGGCGAGTGTAGATGGCCTCGAATACGTCCATAATGAAAACAGTAGGCGTTAAGCAGTGATCCCTGGTAGCCGGAACAGGCGGCGAGTGGTCGCCGGCTAACGGCAGTTGTCCCTAGACCGATCGCTCGTGGTGAAACACCGGCAGCGCGGCCGGCTCGCGGCCGAAACCAGGGGCGACGGCCGCGCCTTCCGGCACGCTCACCTCGTGCGGCTGCCAGCTCGGGACAACCGTGCCGTCGGAAAGGGCTACACGGTACACGTAGGCGATGCCGGTGAACTGGCGCGCGACCACGCGCGCGGTGCCCGCGGGATCCGGCGTGAACGTCACATCGTCGGGGCGAACAGCAATTTCCACCTTCGTCCCCGCCGTCAGGCTTACGCGACGATTGATGAACCCGAGCGGCGAGTCAATGCCGTTCTCGGTCGTCAGACCCGGCACAAACACCGTCTGCCCCAGAAACTCGGCCACGAAACGCGTCTGCGGCCGGTGAAAAATCGCCTCCGGCGTGTCGATCTGCTCCAGTTGGCCGGCACGCATCACCCCGACGCGATCACCCAGAAAGAGGGCCTCTTCCTGATCGTGGGTGACGAAGACAGCCGTCGTTCCACTGGCCTTTAATAACGACCGCACCTCGTCGCGCACGCCAGCCCGCAGCGCGGCATCGAGATTGGAGAACGGCTCATCAAGCAGTAGCACCGCCGGGTCGATCGACAGCGCCCGCGCCAGCGACACGCGCTGCTGCTCGCCGCCGGATAGTTCGTGAGGCATGACATCCTCGCGGCCGGGCAGGCCGACGAAGGCCAGCAGTTCGGCTACGCGCGCGCGCGCCGATGCGCCCTTGCCCAGAGCAAAACCGACGTTCCGTCCAACGCTCAGGTGGGGGAAGACCGCGTAGTCTTGAAAGACCATGCCAACGCGCCGTCGCTCGGGCGGGACTTGCTGACCCTCAGCGGCGACGATTTGCCCATCGATCTCAATTGTCCCCTCGTCCAGGCGCTCAAATCCGGCGATGAGCCGCAGCAGGGTGGTCTTGCCGCAACCGCTCGGGCCGACGAGGGCCAGGATATCGCCCGCATTCACGGCCAAGTTCACGTCGCGGACGACGGGGCCGGCGTTGAAGCGCTTCCAGAGCCCGCGGCCGCGCAGAGCCACATGACCACGCGACTCGGTCATTTCACGCGCGAAGGGCTCAACGGTCGTCGCCATCCCGCAGGGTCAGTAAAGCCAGCGGCGCCGATGAAAGGAGGATCAGCAGCAGCGTGGGCGCGGCGGCGCGCGCGAAGAATGCTTCGCTGATATTGGCCCATACCTGAACGGCCAGCGTGTCGAAGCCAATGGGGCTGAGGATAAGAGTCGCCGGAAGCTCCTTCATTGCCGTGAGGAAGACCATCGCCCCGGCCGCCAGCAAGCCGGGCCGGACGAGCGGCATGGTGACGCGCCGGAACACCGCCCACGGCCGCGCCCCAAGCGAACGCCCCGCTTCTTCGAGGCTGGGCGCTACCTGGAGCAGCGAAGCCCGCTCTGAGCCTATGGCCTGTGGCAGGAAAAGCACAACGTAGGCAATCAGGAGCATCGGCAGCGTCTGGTAAAGGGCCTGGGCATAGTTCGCGCCGATAAAGACGTAAGCCAGAGCGACGACGATGCCGGGCAGCGCCGAGCCCGTATAGGTCAGCCGCTCCAGAAGGTGCGACAGCCGCCCCGGACGGCGCACGGCAAGAAGCGTGGTGGGCAGGGCCAACCCGACGGTCAGCGCCGCTGCCCCGAGCGATACAGCGAAGGAGTGTCCCGCCGGGCGGGCCAGGTCCAGCAGCGAGGCGACATTCGTCTGCGCCGCACCAAGATCGCGCACCAGCCAGTCCTGGTTAAGCCCGCGCCACAGCCAGTAGACGAGGCCGCCGGCGGGCACGACCAGGGCCAGAAAGACAATGCCGCCCGCGAAGGCCAGCGCAGCCCAGCGCCACGCACCCAGGCGGGTCGGGGGGCGGACGCGAGCGCACCCGGCCGAGAGGCGCGCATAGCGGCCGCGGCCGCGGCTGCGAAAATCCAGATAGAGCAGGATGGCTGTAAGCCCAACGAGCAGCAGCGCCATCGCCGCAGCTTCGTCTAGCCGGTAGGCCTGATAACGATTGTAGATGACGCGGGTGAAGGTGCCGTACTGTAGCAAGCTCACCGCGCCAAAGTCGCGCAGGCAGTAGAGCGCGACAAGCAGGCTGCCCCCCGCCAGGGCCGGCCGCAGGCTGGGCACGGTCACTCGCCAGAATGCTTGCCGCGGCGACTGGCCCAGGCTTCGCGCAGCTTCCAGCAGCGACGGGTCGAGCCGCTGGAGCGCCGCGCGGACGGTCAGATAGGTGTAGGGGTAGGAAATGAGCGTTAGCACCAGCCACGCCCCGCCGAAGCCATAGATGGGCGGCAAGCGGTCAACGCCGAGCGGCTCCAGCCAGCCCTGCACTAGACCGCGCGGGCTGAGAAGCGAGACGTAGAGGTAAGCCGCGACATAGCTGGGCACGACCAGCGGCAATGCCGCGGCCACGGCCCACAGGCGGCGCAGCGGCAGGTCGGTCGAAGTGGTCAGCCAGGCGAGCGGCACAGCAATGACGGCCGAAGATAGAACAACCGCGCCGGCCAGCAAGAGGGTATTTCCCAGGGTAGCCCACGTGCGGGGCGAAAGCAGTGTCTCCACCGTCTCGGCGCCCGCGCCGACGGCGCGCAACACCAAGTAGGCGGGCACGACCAGGATGAGCGCCGCGACGCCTGCCGCCGCCAGATAGAGAACCCACGAATGGGAGAAGGATCGGCGGGCGCCGGCTGCCCGCTCTCGCGCTCGCCGCGCGCTCCACACGCCCCCGTTAACCAGTTCAAAGATGCTCATCTCATTGCCGTCCGCGATGTCGCTATCGCACCTACGGTACTATAAGGGACGCCCGCGGAGAGGATCAAGGGAATGTGTTAAACTGCAAGTTGCCGGGCGTCAGGTTGCGATTTAACCCAGGTTCAACCCACACATCGCCCCGCCGGAATGGACAGGCAGATGGGCAAGGACGATCGGAATGCCGCTCGAGCCCAGTCCGGCCTGTCCAGTCCGGGAGTCAACTGTATTGGTTTACTCGATGATGCCCAGGTCGATGAGCAGATCTTGTGTTCCGGCCACGTCGGCCAGGTCGCTCAGCGGAACGTGAACGGCCTGGGCGTCGAGTTCGGCCAGAGGCGGCAGCATGTCTGGCAGAGTGACGCCGTCAATGACCGGGTACTCGAATGTCTCATCGGCGAAGTACTGCTGGCCTTCGGCGGACAGCAGGAACTCGACGAAGCGTTGGGCGTTGTCAGGGTGATCGGCCGACTTCAGAATGCCCACGCCCGATACCAGAATAAGCGATCCCGGCCCGCCGCCCGGCAGGAAATAGTTGCGGGCCGGAAACGACTCACCCTGCTCGGCCAGAAAGCGGTAGAGGTAGTAGTGGTTCACAAAGCCGGCGTCGATCTCGCCCGCGCCGACAGCATCGACCACCTGAGTATTCCCGGCAAAGACCAGCGGCCCATTGGCCTGCACGCCTTCCAACCACTGGCGCGTTTTGTCTTCGCCCCAAAGCACGCGCATCGCCGTGACCATGGCCTGGAACGAGGCGTTGGTCGGCGCCCACCCCAGCCGGCCCGACCACTTCGGATCAACAAAGTCATAGATATCGGCCGGAAGTTCGGTAGCCGGATCGCTGATGGCCGCCGTGTTATAGACGATGACCCGGGCGCGGCCGGAGATGCCAATCCATTCGCCGTTGTCGGAGCGGAAGCGCTCCGGCACGCGACCGAGGACGCTCTCCGGCAGCGGCTGCAGCAGGCCGGCGGCCTGCACCGCGCCCAAGCCGCCCGGGTCCTGAGCGTAATACAGGTCAGCCGGACTATTCGCGCCCTCTTCCAGAAGGACACCGGCCATCTCCGACGTGCTGCCATAGCGCACGGCGACCTCGATACCCGTCTCGGTCTCAAAGCGGTCAATGATCGGCTGGATCAGGGTTTCACTGCGGCCGGAGTAGATCACCAGCCCGCTACTTAGGTCCAGTTCCTCGGGGCCTGATGCCTCAGGGTCAGCTTCAGCCCCCGGCACCGGGTCGGCTTCAGCCGCCGGAGCGGGATTGGATTCGGCCGAAGGCGTGTTCGCGCCGCCACACGCAGTCAGGAACAGGGCGGCCAGCAACGTGAACAGAAGCAAGTGGATTCGCAGTCTCATGAAATAACCTCCCGTAGGATAACGGAAGCATTATAGAGACCGCGACCGCGGTAAATCAATCGCCGCCGATCAACATCAAGTTAACCGGCGGCGGAGGTAAAGTTGAACGCGGTTAAGGGAACTCTACCGGCCGCGGAACAATTCGCGAACGAGGATGTTGCGCTGGATCTGGCTGGTGCCCTCATAGATCTGGTAGATCTTGATGTCGCGCATCAACTTCTCGACCGGATACTCCGACATATAGCCGTAGCCGCCAAAGACCTGGACGGCGTCGGTCGTCACCTTCATGGCCATGTCGGCGGCGTAAGCCTTGGCCATCGCCGCATGGACGGTGTTGCGCTCGCCGCAGTCGTAGTCCCAGGCGGAACGCCAGACCAGATAGCGCGCCGCCTCGACGTGCATCGCCATGTCGGCGATCATATGGCCGATAGCCTGGTGCTGCCAGATGGGCTGGCCCATCGTCATGCGCTCCTTGGCGTACTTAATGGCCTCGTCGAGCGCGCGCTGGGCCACGCCGACCGCGCCGGCAGCAACCGTCGGCCGGCTCTTGTCAAAGACCTTCATCGTCGTCGCAAAGCCTGTGCCTTCCTCACCCAGACGATTGGCGACCGGCACGCGCACATCCTTAAAGATGACCTCGGCCGTATCCGAGGCGTGCTGGCCCATCTTCTCGAACGGCTTGCCGACGCTGACGCCTTCCCAGTCGCGGTGGACGACGAAGAAGCTCATGCCGCTATAGCGCTGGCGGCGGTCGTCGCGCACTTGCGGGTTGGTATAGGCCAGCACGGTGTAGAAATTGGCGTTCGTCGCGCCGGTAATGAACGTCTTGCCGCCGTTGAGGACATAGTGATCGCCGTCGCGAACGGCTGTGGTTTGGATGCCGGCGACGTCAGAACCTGCTTCAGGCTCGGTGACGCAGTAGGCGCATAGATCGCCGTCGGCCATGCGACCGCCGTATTCCGTCTTCTGCTCCTCGCTTCCGGCGATCATGAGCGGCAGGATGCCCAGGCTGTTTACCCCGATAGCCGTACTGATGCCCGAGCAGCCCCAGGCCAGTTCCTCGGTCACCAGGCATTCCTCGAAGAGGCTCAGCCCCAGGCCACCGTACTGCTCCGGGATGGCCATTGTCGTCAGGCCGAGCTTTTGCGCCTCGCGCACAATGGGCCACGGATATTCATGCGTCTTGTCGTAGTGTTCCGCTTTGGGGGCGATCTCCTTGCGGGCGAAGTCGCGCGCCAGGCGTTGAATATCCCGGTGCTCGTCGCTCATACCGAAGTTGATCGAGTCACGGCCATTAGCGCTCATGCTTGCATTCTCCTTAATCCGGTCGTGGTTCAGCCGGGAATGGGCGACAGGCTCCCCCGGCGCGCTGGCCGGCAACCAGCCGCACAACAACAGTATAACGCATTGCGTTATACGGGCATTGTAGCCAATGGCCGTTGACCCGTCAAGTGCGGTTAACGCCCCTGGCGCGCCGCCCGTATAGCGACTGGCCAGACAACGATAACCACCCCCAGCATCGCCTCGCAGGCTTCATCATCATTTGACGCGGAACTGCGCCGGCAGCAGTCCCCGGTCGAGCGGTTGGTCGGCGCGCAGGCGGCCGCGCTCGTTCAGACAAGGGATGACCTCACGCTTGTTATCGGGTCGCGCGCCCGGGGCATGAACCTCGCTGACGTAGCTGTAGCCGCGGTCGGCGCTGCCCCAGCCCACCAGACCAAACTGCTCTGCGTAGAAATAGCTTTCCACCGGCTGGCCATCCGGCTTCAGCAACCAGCTCAACTCCACGACGTTGCGGAGCGTGATACCGCTGCGGAAGGTATACGTTGGATAGTAGGCTTCGAAGCGCAGCCAGCTCCGCTGATAACCGCTGAGGACGACACTGCAATCCGCCTTGCGATAAAAGACCACGAACGGGTTGCGCTCGTAGAGGTCGCCGACGTCCCAAAAGCGGGGTGCCCAGGCTGACCCGGGCGCGTCGCCGTCGTAGAGCGTGTAGTAGCGGCCGTCGCCGGGGCTGGTATCGGTGCCGCGATAGATGACGTCGGCCGTGGCCCACAGCTCTTCCCACTCGGCCTTTAACTCATTCCCCTTTGTCTCATAAGCGCGGCCGCGCGCCAGCTGCGTCTGATGGCGCGCTTGCGATCCACCGCTGTGCTGCACCTCGTAGAGGCGGCCGTCACCGATCATGAAGCGAACCATGTCGAAGGGCGGCCCCGCTGGTGGGCCGAAGATCGCGGGTAAATAGTAGCGGTAGGCGGGACTCTCATCGGCGGGCGAGCCGGGCGCGACGGGGCGGGCGAAAAACGACGTCGCCAGCAGCGTCGCGGCTAAGACAAGATAGTACATCGTAACCTCAATGGATGGAGCCGGGCGGCTCCGGCAGCGAATGGCGACATTATGGCCCGGTCACGCCGGATCAACGAGCGCCGGGGGCGGTTCTTCAGGCGGCATTCATGCAGTATAATCGCTCCACTTGTCCCAGGAGAAGACCATGACTACCATGCTTGACCCTCATGCCCTTCGTACCCAGTTCCCGGCCCTGCGACGCACGGTCAACGGCGGCCCGGCCGTTTTCCTAGACGGGCCCGGGGGCACGCAGTCACCGGCGCGCGTCATCGACGCGCTGGCCGATTATCTGCGCCACGGCAGCAGCAACCTCGGCGGGCCATTTCTGACCAGCCACGAGGCCGATGCCGCGGCCGATAACGCCCGTCGCGCCATGATGGACATGCTGAATGCCCGGCGTCCGGAAGAGATCGTCTTCGGCCAGAACATGACCAGCCTGACCTTCAGCGTCAGCCGGGCCATCGCCCAGACGTGGCAGCCGGGCGACGAGATCGTGGTCACGCGCCTTGACCACGACGCCAACATCTCCCCCTGGCTGCGGGCGGCCGAGGACCGCGGCGTGTCCGTCCGGTGGCTCGACTTCCACCCCGCCGATTGCACGCTGGCGCTGGAGCAACTGCCGGCCCTGCTGGGCAAGCGCACGCGCCTGGTGGCGGTCAACTACGCCTCCAACGCTGTCGGCTCCATCAGCGACGTCGGCCGTGTGGCCGCCCTGGCTCACCAGGTGGGCGCATGGGTCTACGTCGATGCCGTCCACTACGCCCCGCACGACCTGATCGATGTGCAGGCGCTCGACTGTGATTTTCTGGCCTGCTCCGTCTACAAGTTCTTTGGCCCCCATACCGGCGTACTCTACGGCAAGTATGAGCTGCTCGACGGGCTGAACGCCTACAAGGTGCGCCCGGCATCCGACGAGCCGCCGGGCAAGTGGGAGACGGGGACCCAGAGCTTCGAGAGCCTGTGTGGGGTGACGGCCGCAGTGGACTACCTGGCCCAAGTAGGCGGGGGCCAGGGAACGCGGCGCGAGCGACTGGCGCAGGCCATGGGCGCGATCAAGACCTACGAGATGGGGTTGAGCGAGTATTTTCTGCGCGAGGTCCGGCGCATACCGGGGCTGCGCGTTTACGGGATCACCGATGTCGAGTCACTGGCCCACCGTACGCCCACGTTCGCGGTCAGCCTGGAGGGTCGCGCGCCACAGGACGTGGCGACGTGGCTTGGCGAGCGCGGCTTCTTCGTCTGGCACGGCCACTACTACGCCATTGCGGTCATGGAGCGATTGGGCACGCTGGAAAGCGGGGGCCTGGTGCGTATCGGATTTGTCCATTACAACACAGTCGAGGAGATCGATGCGCTGATTGCTGCCCTCGGGGAGCTTGCCGGTTCGTAGTCCTGCGCCTCGGCCCGCGCTTCGCCCCCGCCAGAGCGCGTAAGCGCGCGTCTACGAACCGGATTGATTTGTAGGCGCAGATAAGTGCCGGTTGACAGGGGCAGCGGGCTATGTCATAATCCCCGGCATACATTTATTCGCGGCCCAGACGGCCGCACCGCTATCTTTAACCTCAGGAGGTGATGTCTATGAGTAGTTATCAGTTAACCTGCACCGTAGCATTGCCTCCTCGTGAGAGCTAGTAGTGCTACGGTGCAAACAAAAGCCCCGCCCACAAGGCGGGGCTTTTGACGTTTTATGGGCAAATGACAAAGGCCCCGTGGCGCCACGGGGCCTTTATGTGGGAATTAGGCGCGAAACAACGAGATGAGAACGGCTAGAACTCTTCCGGCTGTGGCGTATAGTCGAGCGGCGAATCAGTGACCGCGTAGCCAGGCGGGGTTGGCTGGCCGCCGTTATTAGCCAGGACCGGGGCCGGCGGCACGTACTCGCCCGACTGCCGGCGCACCCAGTCCTCATACTTCGTGCCGTCGGGCATCGTGGCGTTGGCCAGCGACCGCGCCGTGGAGAGCGCCTTCAGCGACACGCGCGCGCCAAACAGGAACGCGCCGGCCAGGTTCGCGCCGTGGAGCCGCGCGTCGTCCAAGTTCGCGCCGCTCAAGTTGGCCTCGGTTAGATTCGCTTTCTCCAGGTTCACACGACTGAGATTCGCCCAACCCAGGTTGGCTCCGTTCAGATCCGCGCGCTCCAGGTCAGCGTAGCTGAGGTTGGACTCGACGAGGTTGGCGCGCTCCAGATTAGCGCCGTTCAGCGCCACGCGCTCGGCCAACGCCTTGCCCAGGTTGGCCTCCACCAGTGAGGCTCCGCTCAGGACTGTGCCTTCCAGCGTCGCCCCGCCCATGTCGGCCTCGTTCAACGAAGAGAGGCTCAAGTCAGCGCCGCGCAGGTCAGCCTCGGTCAGGTTCGCCAGGTCGAGCTTCGCCCGGCAGAGAAGCGCGTCACTCAGGTTTGCGCCGCTGAAGTTGGCATAGCCAAGTTCAGCATCCTGCAAATTGATGCGGCTGAGGAAAGCGCCAGACAGATTGACCCAGGCCAGTTGCGCGCCCTGCAGGTTGGCGCTAGCCAGGTGAGCGTTGGAGAGCGTCCCGTCGGTCAGCCAGCCCTGCGCGTCGAGTTCCTTAATGGCCCGCGCCGCCAGGCCGGGATCGCCGCTGGCGATCTCGCGCACGAGCTGAGTCTTCAGCAACTGGCTCTCGCGCGCCATCTGCGTGTCCTCCTGCACTCTGCGTTGCTCCTCCAGATAGGCGAGCAAGCCGTGTTCCCGGCGTACGGCCAGCCGGTCGCTGAGAAAGACCACGGCCGCAACGCCCAGCAACGTAAAGGCTAACCCACGGGCGTACTCATTAATGAGCATGCCGGGCTGATAGCCCAACCAGCCAAAAAACACGGCCAGCAGGACGAGGATGACGGCGATAGCTTGAATACTGAGGCCGTTCGGCTTTGTGGTCATGGGGATGCGCTTCCTCCAGGAATGTCTATGGCATGCGGCGCGCCGGGCCGGTGTGGCCCGGCGCGCCCGGTTTTACTCTACAGGTCGAGCGCGGCGTCGTCGGAGTAGTCGATCTTGATCAGCCCCTGTTCTATGGCGTCGACCACGCTCATGTCGGGTCGGGCGGCCGGGGCGCTGCCGATCAGGCGGCGGTTGGGGTTCAGCTCGACCGCCTTTTCGACCTCTTCCAGCAACAGCCGGGGCCACTTCTTGATGGCGTCGGCCTGGGCGGCCTGGACGCGCCAGATGAGGTTGCGGTTGTCCTGTTGCAGCTT
>CAZSOD010000010.1:47251-50355 GCA_964608255.1 uncultured Ardenticatenaceae bacterium | reverse complement strand
GCCGACGACCGACCGCCGACCGCTGACCGCTGACCACGGCAAGAAAGATGTAGAGCCCGCATCCTCAGATGCGGGACGAACGGCCACCAACCGAGCCCCCGCAGAGTCCGCATCCTCAGATGCGAGACGAACGGCCACCAACCAAGCCCCCGTAGAGTCCGAATCCTCAGATGCGAGACGAACGGCCACCAACCAAGCCCCCGTAGAGTCCGAATCCTCAGATGCGAGACGAACGGCCACCAACCAAGCCCCCGCAGAGTCCGCATCCTCAGATGCGGGACGAACGACCACGAACCGCCAGATTTCCCCTACACCATTTCTCTATTTGCTGCTATACTGCTCACTGATTACTGACCACTGCTCACTTCTTCAGGAGAGGTGCCGGAGCGGTTGATCGGGGCGCTCTCGAAAAGCGTTGTGGCCGTGAGGTCACCGTGGGTTCGAATCCCACCCTCTCCGCTGCAAGACCCCGCGCGTAAGCGTGGGGTCTTTGCTTTCCAACGCATTGCCCTAGTTTTCTATTGGCGTCAGACCATGCGCCACAGCCGGAAGCGTTGTTATGGGGGGATGAGTACCGCTCGCCCGTTTCCCCGCCGGCGACCCTATCCATCTGACTACTGTCAAATCACCCACGAGGCCGCCCCCGTTGCCCTGACGGCCATTCGTTTTCACGCCATCCGTCCGTGTTGGCGGCGATGGCGGGCGGCTATACTGACCCGAGGCATCACCGCTGGCCGCCCGGCGCGTCCTGCACCCGGCGGCACTCTCCCCTTTGGTCAAACCAGACACAACCGGAGTAACAATGGACGAAATCCGACAGTCAGATTCGAACATGGGCGACGGCGAGCGTATCGTCTCGCTGCTCGGCGGCGGGCTGGCCTTGGTGGCCGCGCTGCGCCGCCCGGCCGCGGCCACGCTGCCATTGGCCGCCGGCGGCTCCTACCTGCTCTACCGCGGCCTTGCCGGCAAGGACCCGGTCTATGAGGCGCTCAACATCCGCCGCAGCCCAGCGGCCGACGGCCACCTGCTGGTTCACCAGTCGGTCACCATCAGCCGGCCGCAGGCCGAGGTCTACGCCTTCTGGCGCAACTTCGAGAACCTGCCGCGCTTCATGCAGCACCTGCAGGCGGTCACCGCGCAGGAGCCGGGCGGCCGCCGCTCCCATTGGGTGACGCGCGCGCCGCTCGGCCGCACGGTTGAGTGGGACGCCGAGATCGTGGAGGAGAGCGCCGACGAGTTGATCGCCTGGCGTTCGCTGCCGGGGGCGGAGATCGAGAATACCGGCCGCGTCTGGTTCCGCGACGCGTTGAGCGGCGTGGGCACGGTAGTGGACGTGCAACTGGAGTACCGGCCGCCGCTGGGCGCGCCGTCGGTCGTCGTCGCCCGCCTGTTCGGCGAGCAGCCGTGGCAGCAGGTGCGCGACGACCTGCGGCGCTTCAAGCAGATCATGGAAGCGGGCGAGACCGCCACGATTTTCGGCCAGACTTCCGGCCGCTTGAAGGAAGTGGCCGAGCAGCGCGCCGAACTGCGCGGCGAACTCCAGAGCCAACTGGCCGACGCCGCCCTGCCGCCGGCGTGAGGAGAATTACGAATTACGAATTACGAATTCAGAACGAGGGGCGTGAGATGCGCTCTACATTCGTCACTCGTCATTCGTCACTCGTCACTTTCATTCGTCACTTGGAGTAACACATGAAGGCTGTTTGCTGGTATGGAATCCACGACGTGCGGCTGGAGCAGGTGCCGGACCCGATCCTGCTCAACCCGCGCGACGTTATCCTGAAGGTCACGTCCTCGTCCGTATGCGGCTCGGACCTGCACCTGTACGACGGCGTCATCCCCACCATGCAGGAGGGGGACATCATCGGCCACGAGTTCATGGGCGAAGTGGTCGAGGTGGGGCGGGGCATCACCACCCTGCGCCGCGGCGACCGGGTGGTCGTGCCCTCGCCCATCAGTTGCGGCCATTGCTACTTCTGCGGCACGGGCCAGTACTCCCTGTGCGACAACTCCAATCCCAACGCCTGGATGCCGGAGAAGGTCGCCAACCAGGCCGGCGCGGCCATCTTCGGCTACTCCCACGCCTTCGGCGGCTATGCCGGGGCGTTCGCCGATTACGTGCGCGTGCCCTTCGCCGACGTCGGCGCGTTTAAGGTGCCGGAGGCGTTGACCGACGACCAGGTGCTGTTCGTCTCCGACGCCATGGCCACGGGCTATATGGCGGCCGACTTCTGCGCCATCCAACCGGGGCAGACGGTGGCCGTCTGGGGCGCGGGCGCGGTCGGCCTGTTCGCCATGAAGAGCGCCTGGGTGCTGGGCGCGGGCCGGGTCATCGCCATCGACCGCGTGCCCCATCGCCTGCAAGCGGCGCGCGAACACGCCAACGCCGAGACGCTCAACTTCGACGAGGTGGACGTGGTCGAGGCGCTGAAAGACACGACCGGCGGCCGCGGCCCGGACGCCTGCATCGAGGCGGTGGGCATGGAGGCCGACCAGAGCGGGCTGGAGGGGGCCTACGACCGGGTGAAGGCGACGCTGAAGCTGGAAACCGGCCGCCCTTACGCCGTCCGCGAGGCCATCCGCGCCTGTCGCAAGGGGGGCATCGTCTCCATCGTCGGCGTTTTCGGCGGCATGGTCGACAAGTTCCCGCTGGGCATCGCCATGAACAAGGGGCTGACCTTCCGCATGGCCCAGCAGCACGGCCAGAAGTACGCGCCGGAACTGCTGCGGCTCATCCAGGACGGCCGCATGGACGGCTCCTTCGCCGCCACCCATCACTATCCGCTGGACAAAGCCCGCGACGCCTTCGAGATCTCGCGCAAGCGGGAGGACGGGGTGATCCGGGTCGTCTTCAAGCACGATTAGCAAGGGGCCAGGTTCCAGGTTCCAGGGTTGGGGATCCTTGGGCGCACTTGACGCGCTTGCGCCCCTGGAACCTGGCCCCTGGAACCTGGAACCTCATCGCGGGCGCTATACACTTCCTCGCTCCATTAGGGTAGAGTTGTCCGCATGAGCGAGCGGCGGGCGACGGTGCGGGACGGCTACAATCGGGCGGCGGCGGCCTATCTGGCGGCGCGGCCGATAACTTCGCCCGACATCCGGGC
>CAZSOD010000010.1:24429-47151 GCA_964608255.1 uncultured Ardenticatenaceae bacterium | reverse complement strand
TTCGCCGTCCTGTGGTCGGACGAGATCAGCGATTCCCTGGGCGACGAAGCCGCCACCGGCCGCCACCTTTTCGTTCTGGCCGAGAAGGCCCGGAAATAGAGGGCAACCACAGATTCCGCAGATTTCACAGATTTGGCCCCAAATCTGTGAAATCTGCGGAATCTGTGGTTTCCTTCTGTCTCATGAACGAGATGCTACAGGACTTTCGCGCGCAGGTTGACGACTTCATGCAGTTCCACCCGCAGTCTCCGCTGGATGACGACCAGCGGGCGGGGTTCACCGGGCTGGCCTACTACGACGAGAATCCCGACCTCATCCTGACGGTGACGGTCGAGCGACTGCCCGACGACGAGCCGCCGGTGGAGATGGAGACGAGCACCGGCGACATGCGCTCCTTTCGCCGCTACGGGACGTTCGCCTTTGATGTAGATGGCCAAGCGGCGCGGCTGACAATCTATAGCGACACCGGCGGCGAGGAGTTCTTCTTGCCGTTCAAGGACGCGACAAACGGGGACGAGACCTATGGCGCGGGGCGCTACCTGGACGGCCAACGGCCGGGGCTTGTGCGGTTGGAAGGTGATACGTTCGAGGTGGACTTCAATTACAGCTATAACCCGTATTGCGCCTACTCTCCCTACTTTAGTTGCCCCCTGCCGCCGCGGGAGAACTGGCTGAAGGTGGCGATTCGGGCGGGAGAGAAAGCGCCGCGCGATGAGTAGGCAGTCATACCGCCGGGAGAGGGGGTTGGTTGGCCAGGTTCCCGTCACGGCGGGCACAGCTCAACGCGCCACGTGCGGTGCGGGACGCGCCTTGTGACGGCGGCCGCCAGCGCGCGAGCTACCAGGGCGATGTCCTTAACGTACACCGTCAGGAAAACGTCAAACGTCGGCGGATCGTCGGCGACTGGCTTCACGGCGCGCGTGCCCGGCCCGGCGGCCCAATCGAGGAGCCAATTGCCCAGAAGTTGCGCGAAGCTATAGACCAGGACGACGCCAGAAGCGCCAGAATGGGGGGCTTAGATGCCGATCGGCCAGCCTCCAGCTCAGGTAATAGGCGAGTGTGGCAATTCCCACGAGCAGGAATGCCCACAAGACGAGCCGGCTGAGCGTAGGCCGTAGAGGTGCGCCAGATGCGACGGATTTGACAAGCACTGTCCGCATAGATACCTCGGCCGCAGGTACAGGAACAGTGCTGGCCAGAGGACCTGAGGCCTTTGAAACGGATAAGTGGCTGACGAACGGTCAGCAGGATGGAGTTGACGGTACTACGATGGGAGTTGGGTGCTCTCATCACTTGCGCGGGGAAGAGCCACCCGAAGGCGTGAATGGCGGATGAGATGGGCAACTTAAGCTGCTCTCTAGTAGGATATAGCGTTTACTACGGCCCTACGGGCAGGGGGGCTGGCTAGGGTGTGAACTATTAGATACTGGCATGCGGCGCGAGCACAGTAGCTCCGACCTGATTTCGAAATCAATGCACATCACTAAGGAGAACCGTCAATGGCGTACAATCTTCACAACCGGAGCTTCGTCAAGGAACTCGACTTTACTCCGGAGGAGCTTAGGTTCCTGCTCAAGCTGTCGGCCGACCTGAAGGCGGCCAAGTATGGCGGTTATGAACAGCCACGGCTGACGGGCAAAAACATTGCCCTCATCTTCGAAAAGGATTCCACGCGCACGCGCTGCGCCTTCGAGGTGGCCGCTTACGACCAGGGCGCGCGCGTCACGTACCTGGGGCCGTCCGGCTCGCAGATCGGCCACAAGGAGTCGATGAAGGACACGGCGCGCGTCCTTGGCCGCATGTACGACGGTATCGAATACCGCGGCTTTGCCCAGAACACGGTCGAGACGCTGGCCGCGTACGCTGGCGTTCCCGTCTGGAATGGCCTGACCACCGAGTTTCACCCAACGCAGACCCTCTGCGATGCCCTGACGATGATCGAGCATTGCGACAAGCCTATGAGCCAGATCGCTTACTGCTACCTGGGCGACGCGCGCAATAACATGGGCAACTCGCTCATGATCATGGGCGTGAAGCTGGGCATGGACGTCCGCCTGTGCGCGCCGCGCAGGCTGTGGCCGGAAGACGGTCTGATAGCCGCCGCCCGCGACGTGGCAGCCCAGACGGGCGCGCGCCTGACGCTAACCGAGGATGTGGACGAGGGCGTGCGCGGCGTCGATTTCCTCCATACCGATGTCTGGGTGTCGATGGGCGAACCAAAGGA
Source organism: uncultured Ardenticatenaceae bacterium (assembly GCA_964608255.1). Classification (GTDB taxonomy): domain Bacteria; phylum Chloroflexota; class Anaerolineae; order Promineifilales; family Promineifilaceae; genus Promineifilum. Next base: position 44,927 of record CAZSOD010000010.1, on the reverse strand, counting down.
GGTGTGGGATGAGCGCGTCGGGCTGCTCAAACCCTATCAGGTCAACGCCGAGGTCGTAAACCGCACCGGCAATCCCGGCGTCAAGTTCATGCACTGCCTGCCCTCCTTCCACAACCGGGAGACGAAAGTGGGCGAAGACATTTACCAGAAGACCGGGCTCGATGGGCTGGAAGTGACCGAAGAGGTCTTTGAGTCGGAACGTTCCATCGTTTTCGACCAGGCCGAGAACCGGATGCACACGATCAAGGCGGTGATGGTGGCGACGTTGGGCGCATAACGAGAGGGTTCGACCTGGGATATGAGTATCACTTAACGCGCTGCGCGTTTCGTGGTAACCTCCCGCTGGACATTTCCAACTGAAGACCAAGTGGATCGAGGCGCCGTAACCCCCGGATGGGTTGGCACAATGGCGAAGCCGGTAGCGGCGGCCGCGCAAGAGACGCGGCCACCGGAGTCCGGCGCTGTCCCGCAACTGTATTCCGCGCTCGCGGAGAGCCAGGTCGCCCACCTTGATCCCGGTTGACACACTTCGAGGACAAGGAGGTGCGACTGTGATTAGGGAAACTTGTTTCTCATCACACCATTGGTAAGCGACAATTAGCTTAGACTCAGTTCGCCCCCTGTTACGACAGGGGGCTTTTTTGTATTGACTCGCGCAACGGCCGCGACAATGCGCCCAACCGATGGCACGCAAAATGACCGGCGGGCCAACCAGATGCCTGGAGATGGAGAAAGGCAAGTGAATAAAATTAGGATCAGCCTGTGGCTGATAGGGGTTCTGCTTGCTGGGCTGGCGCTGGCCGGCTGTGGCGGGCAGGCGGCCGAAGGCGGCCCGGCGACCGCGCCGGCGGCTATAGCCACGGATGCGCCGCCAGTTTTGCCGACGGCCGCGACGGAGGAGATGTCCTTTACGGACAATCGAGGCAACTCTGTCACGCTGGCCGGCCCGGCTCAGCGAATCGTTTCGCTGGCGCCGTCAAATACGGAAATCCTCTTTTTCGTCGGCGCCGGGAGCCAGGTCGTCGGGCGGGATACGGTATCGGACTATCCCGCAGCGGCGCTGGCCGTGCCCGACATCGGCGGCGGCTTCGGCGAACTGGCGATGGAGACGATCATCGCCGCCCAGCCCGACCTGGTTCTGGCTTCCGATATCAACGCCCCGGAACAGATCGCCGCATTGCAGGATGTTGGGCTGGCTGTCTACGTGTTGCCCGATCCGGTGACGCTGGACGACATGTACGCCAACCTGCGCACCGTCGCCGCCCTAACCGGGCACGTGGCGGAGGCGGAAACCGCCATCACTGCCTTGCGAGCGCGCGTCGCCAGCGTTACCGAGAAGACGGCGGCTGTGGCTGAGCGTCCGCTCGTCTTCTATGAGTTGGACAGCACTGACCCGAATGCACCCTGGACGGCCGGCCCCGGGACGTTCCTCGATATGCTCATCCGGATGAGCGGCGGCGATAACGTCGGCGCGACGCTCGAAGGCGCGTGGGCGCAGATTAGCGTCGAGAAGCTGGTGGTTGATAACCCGGATATCATCGTCCTGGGCGACTCGGCTTACGGCGCTTCGCCGGAAACCGTGGCCGCTCGCGCCGGCTGGGGGGCGCTGACGGCGGTGCAAAATAACGCCATCTACGACTTCGACGATAACCTCGTCAGCCGGCCCGGCCCGCGGCTGGTCGACGGGCTGGAAGCGATGGCACGGCTGCTGCATCCGGAGTTATTCGAATAGCCGCCGGTTGCCGGGCGGGCGCAGAGGTACGCGCTCGCCCGGCCAGGCGCGGCCGATGGGGCGAGCGTCATGGGTCATACCACGCGGCCATACGTGATCAATAGCCTGGCGCTGCTGGCGGCGCTGCTGGCGAGCGTGGCTATCGGCGCGGTCTACATCGCGCCGGGCACGGTTCTGGGTATTATTCTGTCGCGAATTGCCGGGGCGGCTGGCTCCGGGTGGCCGGAGACGGCCGTCACTATCGTCATGCAAGTCCGCCTGCCCCATACCGTGCTGATTGCGCTGACGGGTTCGGCGCTGGCCGGTAGCGGCGCTGCCTATCAGGGCCTCTTCCGCAACCCTTTGGCCGATCCCTACCTTATCGGCGTCGCTTCGGGCGCGGGGCTGGGCGCGGTGCTGGCGATGTCGATCCGCTGGCCGGCGACGCTGCTGGGTCTCTACACCGTGCCAGTCGCCGCCTTTCTGGGCGCGGTGGCCACCGTCGTGCTGGTCTACAACTTGGCCCGCGCGGGGCCAACGCTCCAGACGACGACGCTGATCCTGGCCGGCGTAGCGGTCAGTTCGTTCGCCACCGCGCTGACCTCGTTTCTGATGCTGCGCTCGGCCACCGAGTTGCGCCGCGCCCTGGGCTGGCTGCTGGGCGGCGCAGTGCTCAACGGCTGGGCGCCCGTGGCGGCGATGCTGCCCTACGTTCTCATCGGTCTGCTGCTGCTGGCGCTCATGGGCCACCGGCTCAACGTCCTGCAGTTTGGCGACGAGCAGGCGCAGCAAATGGGCCTGAATGTAGAGCGCAGCAAGCTCATCATCCTCGTCGCCGCGTCGCTGACAACGGCCGCCGCGGTTGCCTTTTCGGGCATCATCGGCTTTGTCGGCTTGATAGTGCCCCACGTCGTGCGACTCGTCTGGACGGCCGACTACCGCCACCTGACGCCACTGTCGATCCTGGGGGGAGCGACGCTCCTGCTGCTGGCCGACATCCTGGCGCGCGTAGCGCTCGCGCCGCAGGTGCTGCCGGTGGGCGTGGTGACGGCGCTGGCTGGCGCGCCTTTCTTTCTCTGGATTCTCTTTCGGGCCAAAGCCAGGGTATCCTGGTAAGCGGCTCCCGCGAGGCTGACATGCTGGACATTCAAAAATTGACCGTTGGTTATGGCCGCGGCACCGTCCTGCGCGACGTTTCTCTTTCCGTCGCGCCGGGGCAAATCCTGGCCGTCGTCGGGCCCAACGGCGCCGGGAAGTCGACGCTCGTGCGGGCTGTGAGCGGCGTCCTGCCGGCCGAGGGCGGCCACATCACGATTGACGGCCGACCACTCCACGCGCTGTCGCCTCAGGAGCGCGCCCGCTGCCTGGCCGTGGTTCCCCAGACGCGCCAGTTACCGGGCATGTTCACCGTCTATCAGACGATCCTGCTTGGCCGCACGCCATATCTGGGCTGGTTGGGCCAGGCTAGCGCGCAGGATCACGCCCAAGTGCGCTGGGCGCTGGAGCGTGCCGACCTGACCCACCTGGCGACACGCAAGGTGGGCGAGTTGTCGGGCGGCGAGCAGCAGCGCATCCTGTTGGCTCGCGCTCTGGCCCAGGCCGCGCCCGTTCTGCTGTTGGACGAGCCGACAACGCATCTGGACTTGCAGCACCAGTCGAGCCTGCTGAATCTGCTGCGCGAACTGGTCGCGGAAGGGAGGATGGCGGCGCTGATTGTCCTGCACGACCTTAACCTGGCCGGACTGTACGCGGATCGGGTCGCGCTGCTGGTGGACGGCCGCCTTCAAGCTATTGGAACCCCGGCCGAGGTGTTGACCGGCAGCAACTTGACGTCCGTCTTCCAGATACCGATCGATGTCATTCCCCACCCGGCCTATGGCACGCCGCTTGTTCTGCCCGACGGGGTAGCGCGCTGAGGTTGGGTGGAATTACTGGACTTAATCCCCCGCGAAGGATGTGCTTGTTCATCAGGCAGCTCTGTCCGGATTCTAGAACGTATCCGGTTATTGTCAACCTGCCCTAAAGCGCTACAATCTCTGGCCGATGACAAAGCGCTTCATTCTCGTGGCGGGTAATATCGGCGTCGGCAAGACGTCGCTCACTGAGCGCCTGGGCTCGCGATTGGGTTGGGCGACTGGTTATGAATCGGTGGCCGATAACCCCTACCTGGCTGATTTCTACGCCGACATGCGCCAGTGGTCATTCCACCTGCAAGTCTTTTTCCTGGGCCACCGCGCCCAGCAGCACTTGCTCCTCGCACATAGTCCGCAATCGGCCATCGTTGATCGCAGCATCTACGAAGATGCACACATCTTCGCCCGAGTACTGCATCATATGAGCAACCTGAATGAGCGCGACTACCAGTCATATCGCAACGTGTTTGAGTTGGTAGTCGCCAATTTGCCGCGGCCCGACCTGTTAATCTACCTGACCGCCCCCGTGCCGGTGTTGATCGAGCGTATTCGCCAGCGAGCCAGGCCAATTGAAGCGGGGATCACGGCCGAGTACCTTGCCCTGCTGGACACGTTCTACGAAGAGTGGTTGGCGACCTTCGATCTGTGCCCGGTTCTTACCATTCGCACCCAACAACTCGACTTTGTCCACGAGGCGCGCCACCTCGACACCGTTATCGACCACATCGAGGCGACATTGGCTGGGCGCGATGAACTCGTCCTCAGTTAACCCCTCGCGGGTTCGCCCGCGGGGTAAATTGTGGTAAACTTCACAAGTGTCTGCGGAACCGCCAGCATCGCCTGCCACGGTAAAAAGCGACCGAGGAGCCGCGCCGCCGTCCTTCCTTAGACGCATGGTCACACCCTTGGTCTTGCTGGCCGCGATTGCGGCGTGGGCCTGGGTGTCACGGGCAGCGCAGGTGAGCCTACCGGCGACACCCGCCGCCGTGCCCGCGCAGGCCACACAGCAGACGCCGACCGCGGCGCCCGGCGTGATCGGCTTGCCGGGCTTGGCGACGCCCTGGGCTGTGGCCGGAATGGAGCCGCCGGTGAGTCCGGCGGCGACGGCTACCGATCCGGCGCAACCAATTCGCTTGCTTGGCCCACCGCCCGGCAGCCAATTCGGCGCGGACGACCTGGTTTCGTTCTACTGGCGTTGGCCGGGCGAGTTGGAAGAAGGACAGAGATTTGTGGTCTATGTGGTAGCGGGTGGCAATCGCGTGGCCCTGGGCGCGATTGACGAAGCGAACATGGGGCAAGCCTATCACCTGGCTACGGCATTAGGGGAAAGCGTAGGCAAAACGGGCGGCTTCCAATGGCTGGTCGTGTTGGAAGACGCTGAGGCGGCAACGACAATTGGCCAGAGCGAACCGCGGCCGATAGGCATTGTCGGCCGCTAACAAAGGTTGTAGGCACGGTGTGTGGAGACCAGATGTCCGCCGACCGTGATTGCATTTTGTAGGATATAATAGTACGCTAGATAAGATGTAGGGTGACGGTTTCTGCGCGAGGAAACTCGAAACCGGCCCCGCAACCGGCGCGAGAAAGCAGAGAATGGTGGCAAGGGATAAGGAAGACCTATCTGGGCAACAGATAGGAAATTACGAGATCGAAGCCCACATCGCGGCTCGCAACGCCAGCGACCTGTTTCTCGCGCGCGATGTCAAGCTGGAGCGTCCGGTCTTCCTGGAGGTGCTGCGCGTAACGGCGGAGGAGGATGACGACCTCGCCGCCCGCTTCCGCAGCCGCATGGAAACGGTGTCCCAGCTTAAGGACCCGCGCATTGCCGTCGTCAGCGATCTGGATATTACCGACGACGGTTTTCCTTATGCCGTTATCGACTACTTTCCGGCCACAACGCTGGCCGACCGTCTGGCGGCCATGCGCCGCGAGGGTCAGTCGCTGCCCGTCATCGAGGCATTGGAACTGACGCGGGAGGTCGCCCAGGGTCTGGGCCTGGCTCACGCCGCGGGGCTAATTCACCACGACTTGCGCCCGGAGAACATCATGCTCCGCGAGGACGGTATGCCCGTCCTCCTTGACCTTGGCGTCCCCATCGTTCTCGAGCCGGTGACTCCCGGGGCCAACGGTGTTGCGGGTGAGATGCTCGACTATGCCGCGCCGGAGGAGCTGGAAGGCAAAGCGTTAACCCGGCGCAGCAACATCTACTCGCTGGGCGTCATCCTCTACGAGTTGCTAGCTGGCCACCGGCCAAACCTGCCCAACCTGCCCTTCGACATCTTCCCGCAGGCCAACATGCCCAAGGAAGAGCCGCTGGAGGAAGCGCGGCCGGGACTGGCCGGTGAAACGTACCGTCTGGTGCGCAATTGCCTGTGGCGACAAGAGTGGAGCCGCTTCGAGACGACCGATGAGCTGGTTACCGCTATCGAGACGGCTATCTTTGCCGAGCAGGAGTTGCCCAAGACAACCGCCTGGACTCCGCAGCGCAATCGCTCCCTGATGGTGTTTGCCATCCCGATTGCGCTCGTGGTGCTGGGGCTGCTGGCCTTCCTGGTCTTTCGTGGATTGGGTCGTGGCGAGGCCGAGGCGGCCGAGGTCACTCCAGAGAGTACGCCGGCCGAGGTGGTGGGCGGCGACGGGACGCCCGCGAATGACACGGCCGCGCCCACAGTTACTCCGACCCAGTTGCCGACCGAATCGTCAGTTGACGTCTCCATCTCTGTGCTCGCGCCGGGACCGAATCGCGAGTTCTCGGTTGACGACACCATCAATTTCGACTGGTTCTGGCCGACGCTGCCAGAGCCGGGCCGGCACTTCGCTGTTTACCTGATTAGCGGCAGTCGTGAGTACCAGCTAGGCGCTCTGACCGAGCCGAACAACGGCGCGGCCTACCGCCTTCAGGTTCCCGGCCGCGAGATTCCGCTGACCGGCGAAGAACTGGCCTGGCAGGTGCGGTTGGAAAACACCGACGGCAGCCAGATCTTCGTCGCCAGCGACCCTATCCCGCTCAATCTCCGCGTTCAGCCCACCGTGACCGCGACCGGCACGCCGCCCGCGAGCGAGACGCCCGCGCCTTCGCCGACCGCCTGTGTCGTTGCGCCGCCGCCGGGTTGGGTGCTCTACACCATTCGCAACGGCGACGCCTTGTCGGCGCTGGCCGCGCGGGCCAACGTGGAGGTCGAGACGCTGTTGCAGGTGAACTGCCTGCCCAATGGCCTGCTGAGCGTGGGCCAGCAGGTGTGGGTGCCTTCGGCCGCCGTGCCGCGCACGCCGACACCGCCCCCTCCGCCACCTACCGCGACCAACGCTCCTCCACCGCCCTCGCCCACCACCGGGGGCATCACGCCCGAGCCGGCTACGCCGACGACGCAGGTGCAGCCGCCGACACCGACGACAGAGGTGCCGCCAACCGACACACCTGGTGTTGAGCCGCCTACTCTAACGCCTCCGCCGCCACCGTAGGGCCGCTGGCGGTTGCCGGCTTTTCCCGCGTAAGAGCATGATTAAAGGAGCCCATGTGGGCCAAAGAGGCGCGCGATAATCCGCATCGTGCGCTGGATTGTTTCGGGTTGCCAGATGGCGGATAATGGGAGCGACCCAAATCGGGTGGGTCATAATTTCACTGCATTTTAACCGTCTGCTTGGGTGAATGACGGTAACATAGGGTCGGGCAGCCCTTAGGCAGTGGCCGTGTTGTGCAAGCGTGCCGCCGCTCGCCGGCCAGGCGATTAAAACCATAGCCCTATGCCCACGACCGTGTGCGCTACTACCCCGACGCGCGACGAGGAGTGCAGGAGCATCATGAAGAGTAAAGCCACCGTTCTCAGCCTCGTATCCATTGTTGCCGCCTTTTTGCTGACGCTGGTCGCTACCGTGCCGGCCCGCGCTGTAGCCCCTATTTTCAACAATCAGACGTTGACAATTGCTGAGAACAGCCCCAACGGCGCCACGACCACGCCCAGCAAGCTGGCCGTTTTTGACCCCGAAGGGCAGCCGCTCACCTACGATGTTCTCAGCGGCAGCGGCGCGGCGGCATTCAGCGTTAATGCTTCCACCGGCGTCGTCACCGTCAGCGATAGTTCCCTGCTCGACTTTGAAGTCAATCCGACCTTCAGTATGGTGGTGCGCGTGACCGACACGGAGCCGCAAAGCGACACGGCCACGGTCACGATCAACCTCACCGATGTGTCCGATCAGCCGCCGGTCATGGGCGACCAGTCATTCAGCGTTGCCGAAAACAGCGCCGCGGGCACAACCGTCGGCACGCTCCAGTACAGCGACGGCGACACCAACGACTCTCACGTTTTCACCGTCACCGGCGGCAGTGGTAGCGGCCTCTTCAACATTGACAGCGTGGGTAAGATCACCGTCGCCAACGGCGCCCAGTTGAACTTCGAGGCTGTCAACACCTACAACATGACGGTGGAGATCGAGGATGAAGGCGGTCTGACCGACACGGCGCTCATTACCGTCGACATCACCAACGTCAATGAGAACCCGGTCGTCAATCCGCAGTCGTTCACGATATCGGAGAACGCCGCCAACGGGACGAACGTCGGCACCGTAGCCGCGTCGGATCCCGAGGGGGCCGCGCTGACTTTGTCTATTGTCGGCGCCTCGCCCTTTGCCATCAACGGCAACACCGGCTTGATCACGGTCGCCAATAGCAGCCAGCTTGATTTCGAGACGACCCCGTCGATTAATTTCACCGTTTCGGCGCTTGATCCCGGGGGCAAGACCGGCAGCGGGACCATGACGGTCAACCTGACAAACGTCAACGATCCGCCCAGCACGACCGGCTTGCCGGACGTGGTGGTGAACGAGGGGGCAGCGCCGCGAGTGGTCAACCTGTGGGCGGCTTTCTCCGATGACGAGGACCCCGACGCGGCGCTCAGCTTCGTCGTCCAGACCAACGATAACGCGGCGCTTTTTACCTCCACGCCGATCAACAATGACGCGGGCACACTGACGCTGAACTTCGCAGCCAATGGCGCGGGCATCGCCAACATCACGATTCGGGCCTTCGACACGACCGGCGCGTTCACGGATGACACGTTCAAGGTGGACATCAACGATGCGCCGACGGCCCCGGCCACGCAGAACGTCTCCGTCAACGAGGACGCGCCCAACTCGCAGATCAACCTCTACGATGTCTTCGACGACGCCGAGGATGCTGACGCCGACCTGACCTATGAAATCATCAGTGTTAGCAATCCGGCCCTTTTCACGCCGCCCACACCGAACATTACAAAGCCCAACCTGATCCTTGATTATGCTCCCAACGCCAACGGCAAGTCCGATATCGTTGTGCGCGCTACTGACACGGGTAGCCTGAGCGTCCAGACAACGTTCAAGGTGACCGTGGTGGCGGGCAACGACCCGCCGACGACGACCGGCATCGCTAACGTGTCTGTTCAGGAAGACGCGCCTAACACGGTCATTGATCTATTTGCCGCCTTTGCCGACAACGAGGATGACGACAACGAACTCGACTACAGCGTGACCGACAACACCAATTCCAGCCTCTTTGCCAGCGTAACGGTCAATGATGCTGCCGGCACGCTGACGCTGGACTACAACGATAACACCTCCGGGACGGCCGTTCTGACTGTCCGGGCAGCAGACACGGGCGGATTGTGGGTCGAGACGACCTTCAACGTGACCGTGGCCGGCCAAAACGATGCTCCGGTTCTGACAAACATCAACAAGAACACCGACGAAGACGTGCCGGTCAGTTTTACCAAGAACGATTTCGACTCCCACTTTAGCGACGCCGATGGCGACCCGCTGGCGCAGGTGCGGATCGAGTCGCTGCCGGCCGACGGCACTCTGCAACTCGGCGGCAACGCCGTCACCGTTAACCAGGTCATCCCCGCGGCCAATCTGGGCAGTCTGACCTTCGTCCCGGCGCTCAACTGGGACCAGGGCTCGACTTCGTTTAACTGGAATGCCTCCGACGGCACGAGCTATGCCGCCCAGCCCGCCACGGTGACGATAACGGTCCAGGCCAAGAACGACGTTCCGACCATCGGTGACTTCGAGAAGATCGGTGAAGAAGGTATCAACATTAACTTCACCGCCCAGGACTTCATCAACACGTTTTCCGACGTGGATGGCGACACGCTTCAGAAGGTGCAGATCTCGTCATTGCCCAGCCACGGAACGTTGAAGCGCGGCAACAACAACGTGACCATCAACGAGCAGATCGATTTGAATGGCTTGGGGCAGTTGCGCTTCGTACCCGACGAAGACTGGTCGGGCACGACGAGCTTCGGCTGGCGGGGCTCCGACGGCGCGCTTTACTCCGCCCCGGCCTCTGTTCTGCTAACCGTGAACCCGCAAAATGACCCGCCGGCCATCGACCTGAACGGAGACGGTCAGGGGACGGGTTTCAACGCCATCTTCGTGGCTGGCGGCCAGCCGGTGTCCATTACCGATAGCGATCTGAAGATTACCGACATCGACAGCGAGACAATGGCCGAGGCCACGATCATCATCATCAACCGCAAGAACGGCGCCAAGGAACTGCTGAGCGCCGACACCAGCGGCACGAGCATCCAGGCCAGTTTTAGCGCCGGCAGCGGCGTCCTGTTCCTGACCGGTCCGGACACGATTGCTAACTTCGAGAAGGTCCTGCGGACGGTCAAGTACCAGATTCAGGCGGATGTCACAAACCCGGACCCGGCGCAGCGCAATGTCAGCTTCCGCGTAAATGACGGTCAGGACAATAGCAACGACGCGACGGCCAAGGTCAGCATCGTTAACCCGCGCATCGAAGTGACGGTGACGCCCGAGATCCAGACGGTCATCAAGAACACCACGGCCGTCTTCACTGTCGTCGTCAAGAACACGGGTGATGTAGACCTGAATAATGTCCAGGTTCGGTCAACCGCGGTCCCAGACTGCAACCGTAACTTCCAGACGTTAGCCGCGGGCGAGACCCTGCCCGCCTTTGCCTGCATTGCCTCGAATGTGACCCAGCGCATCGACAACACAGTTACAGTCCAGGCCACCGACGTCCAGGTGGGCACTCAGGTGGCCGCTGATGATAAGGCTGTCGTGCGCGTGCTCCAGGACATCATCATCGATATCGCCCCCGATCCGGTCGTCGGCGACACCCTGGTCAAGGGACAGAACGCGGTCTTCAATGTGACCGTAATCAACCCGAGCGAGGGCAGCCTGAAGAATGTATCGGTGCAGGCGTTTATTGACTACGACGTTGTGCAGGAGCTTGCCGTATCTGCTGACGCGCCCGCTGAAAAGGTTCCCGCGCCCGCTTGTAACTTTACGGTGGGCGATCTGGCCGCGGGACAGGAAAAGGACTACAGCTGCACCATTAGCAACATCCAGGGTTCCTTCGCCATCGAGGTGGTTGCCACCGGGACCATTGAAGGCATCGGCCAGACAGAGGACTTCGATATCGCCCAGGTCGGGGTAATCGACGTCATGCTGGAGGTCTTCTCCGACCCCTTCCAGATTCTGGCCGGCCAGCCGACGAAGGTTGAGTTCAACTTGACGCTGACCAACGTCAGCACAGTACCGCTGGCGTTGGTGACGCTGCAAAGCGCGGCGCACGGCAACCTGCTGAATGCCGCTAACCCGTCGGTTAGCGCCAACACGTGCCCGGCGCTCAACCTGTCTATACCGGCCGGCGAGGTCCGAACGTGTGCCTATGAAGTAACGCTGATCCTGCAACCGCCGGCCTTCACCAACTCCATCACTGCCAAGGTTGCCGACAACGGCGGTCACGAGTTGACCGTGGTCGATGAATCCATTGTCAGCGTGGCTAATTTCTCGCCCCTCAACGTGGTCCTGGGCGCCAATCCGTCCAGCCTCGTTGCGCCGGGCGGCGCGGTTAACCTGACTGTACAGGTGACGAACAACACATCGTCGTCGGTGACGCTCGATGCGCTGAACGACTCAGTGATCGGTAGCGTGGACAATCTTGGCAACTGCGAGGTGCCCCGGTCGCTCAGTGGCAACGGGACTTATACTTGTACCTATCCGGTGACCATCAGCGGCAAAGAGCCGGGCGATGTGGTGACCCATGTCATCACCGCCATTGCTGACTCGGAGCAGGTCAGCGACTCCGTCGCTATTCCCATTACTGCCCTGCCGACGGTGCGGGTGATGCTGCCGACCGTGTCCAAGCTCGGCGTGGCGGGTGAACCGAACAACGGCGTTTGCGCCGCCATGCCGCTGATGGCGAACCTGAACTACTTCTTCCTGGCCGATGACGCCAACGACTGGTATCGCTTTACGCTGACCACGCCCGCCCGCTTGAACGTGCGCCTGAGTAACTATACGGCCGACGGCCAGATCGTTGTCTTCACGGGCAATTGCAATAGCCCGACCCTCATCCAGAACAATGGTAACTATGAACCGGTGAAAGAAGTCAATATGGGCGAGCGACCGGCCGGGACGTATTATGTATGGGTGCTGACCGATAGCAAGTTCAATAGCACAGCGCCCTATACGCTACGGATTGAAGCGACCGCTCCGTAAGCCCGGCCGTTGACGTCGGACGGACGATCGCGGCGCGGGGTTAGGTTGGTCACATAAGCGGCTCGGCAGCCATCGGGTTACCCGATGGCTGCTGAGCCGCAGAAGGGAAGTCTGTAACGTGAGCCGAAGAAACAGGTCTCTCATCGCCATCTTCACCCTCTCCGTGGTCATGGCTGCGCTGACCGGGGTTATGGGCATCACCCGGCTTTTGGCCGAGGCTCCGACGGCCGAGACGGCGGCCGACTCGGTGCTCATTCTGGCCGGCCAAAAACCGCGCGCGCAGCAGTTCTTCCCCGGGGGCGATGCCTTGTTCACCGTTTCGATCACCAACACGGGCACGGTGGCGCTCGATACCGTGGCCGTCAACAACGCCAGCACTCCCTCCTGCAATCGCGGTGGTCTTGGGCCGTTGGCCCCGGGCCAAAGCACCTCCTATACGTGCCAGCGCAATGGCGTCAACGAGAGTTTTCTGAATGTGCTGGAGGTGACCGGTACGGCCTCTGGCGGCGCAACGGCGTCGCATACCAGCGACGCGTTCGTCAACGTTCTGAAGCCGGAGATCAAAATCCTCAAGCGGCCGACGACCCAGACGGTGCGTGAAGGGGCAACCGCCTTCTTTACGGTGCGCATTTTTAACACGAGTCCCGATGTTGTTCTGACCAATATCACGGTCGACGACAACCTCGTTGATGATTGCGACCTGGACCCTGTCGTGCCTGTCAATCTGGCGCCGGGCGACAGCGCCGACTACCCCTGTATGCTAACGAACGTGCAGGAACCGCTGACCACCGTTGCCACAGTCGAAGGCACCAACCCGGTGAACGGCGATCTGTTTACCTCCAGTGACGCCGCCTGGGTCGATGTCCTGAATCTGGAAGCTAACCTGACGCCGCAGCCGGCGACTATCCCGGAACCGGGCGGCCTTGTTACCTACACCGTGAACCTGACCAACGTCGGCAGTGTTCCGGTCACGTTGGTCGGCCTTACCACCAATCGCTACGGCAATGTGCTCGATGCCGGCAACGACAAAATAGACCCGGCGCATAACACGTGCTTGCCGCAACCTGGCTTGCCGGTGATTCAACCGTATGGGGCCGGCTATACTTGTTCCTTCGCAGCCCAGGTCGCGGCGCAGCCCTCGGACTTTAGCGTCATACTGACCGCAACGGTCAAAGACAAGAATAACCTCGACATGAACGCGACCACGAGCGCGACGGTGGCCGTAGTGAATGTGCCCGCCTCCATCAGCCTGACGCTTGGTGCGAATCCGCCATTCATCAATCCGCCGAGCCGCTCGGTGGCCTTCAGCGTCCGCGTGGATAACACGAGTGAGGCAGACAGCATTACTCTGACTCAGATACAGGACGAATTCCTGGGCAGCCTAGACGGCAAAGGGACTTGTGATCTTCCGGTTCCCGACATCCCGCCCGGGTTCTCGTATCAGTGCGAGTTTTCGACTGTTGTTTCCGGCACGGCGGGCCAGCAGAAATCGCGCACTATCTCGGTTTCGGGCCGTGACGACGATCTGGAGCCGGAAACGGTCAGCGATAGCGATGTGGTGACGGTCGGCATCACCAACCAGCCGACGCAGTACGCCTTCATGCCCAGCGTGACCGACGACGTGGTTGGGAACAGTTGCGTCGATTCTTATCCATTGCGACTGAACCAGAAGTACTCCTTCTTTCCGCCGGCGCGTGGCACGCAGAGTGTCTTCCGGTTCGATTTGACGCGTAGCGGCAACCTGCGTGTCGAATTGACCAATTTCGTGCCGCGTCAGGGCCAGATCGTCGTCTGGTCAGGCATCTGCGGCTCACTAGAGCTCATCGGCCGTAACCCGGATACCTCGCTTAACAAGACGGTCGATCTGGGCACGCGCCCCGCAGGTCAATACATCATCCAGTTGATCAACGACGGGCCTTCCAACAACACCGATTTGTATGGCCTGTTTGTGCGCTTCAATTAGTAGCTTAAGATTGACCTTCATGGGCGCGCTGTATAATGCTCCTAGAGCCGAAAAGCGAGGGATAAGCGGCGGTTTCGGGAACGAGACCGCCGCTTATACGCCACCGTCAAAGCCAGGCCCCATTCGATAGGGGGCGTTGTAGAAATAGAGATGCCTGTAGCGAGCTTGTTCGAAGATCTGCTGGATCAGTACAAGATAGAACAACGCCTCGCCGAGAAGCGCTATACGGATCTGTACCAGGCCTATGACGTTGATGACGATCGCCTGGTCAGGCTAGACGTCATGCGCTCCGGTGCTGCGGAAGACGGCGGCTTTGTGGCCCGCTTTGTCAACCGTGCCCGCGCCGTGGCTCAGCTACGTCACCCAAACATCACCCCTATTTACCACATTGGTAAAACGGCCGAGGGCTTGCCCTATGTAGCGCAGGCCTACATTGACGGCCTGCCGCTCTCCAGCCGGCTGGAACAACTTGCCCAGCGTAAAGCGCCGGTCAACCCCATCTATGCGCTGAAACTGGTGCGTCAACTGGCCGATGCATTAGTGCTTGCCGAACGCCTGGAGCTGTTCCACTACGACCTCCAACCTGAGAATGTGCTACTAAAGAACGTTGCCCTGCCCTCGGACGACTCCGTGGTGCTGCTTGATCTGTTCGTTCCGGCCGACAAGGGCATTTCGCGGACGGCCGACGCGGCGGACGAGCGCCTGGCCTACCTTTCGCCGGAGCAACGGGCCGGCAAGGATATAGGCTCGGCCAGCCACGTCTATTCGTTGGGCGTCCTTCTCTATCGCCTCCTGGGCGGACAGTTGCCCGAAGGGGCGGTCAACTGGCAAGGCGCAGCCGTGCGTCGCGGCGCCGGGCGACCTACGGCGCTCGAACGCCTTCGCCTGGGACTAAGCCCCCTGACGTATGATCTGGTTGAGCGCTGCCTGCGCCGCGAGCCGGGCCGTCGCTTCGAGAGCGTGGAGGCCTTTGTGGTGGCGCTCGACCACGCCCTGGACGCCGAAGAAGCGCGGATTGGGGCGGGCGCCGGCCAGGAAGAGCCGAGGCGGCGGGTTCTCGCGTGGCTGATGCCCATTCTGTTGCTGGCTCTGGTTGCGACAGCGGCCGTACTCGCTGCCCGCAACCATCGCGATCGAGCGCTGGCCTCCGAAGCCACTTCATCCGCCGTCGCGGGCGCAGGCATGGGAGATACAACGCCCACACTGTTGCCTTCGCCGACCGGGCTCCCAACTCAGCCTACGGAGGACGCGACGCAGGCCGCGCTGGTCGCGGCCGCGACGCTGGCGGATGAAGAAAGGGCCGAGGAGCTGACTCCCATACCGCCGACGGTCACGGCTGAGCCGACGCTACCGCCTGTCTCGCCCACCGTGACGCCATCGGCTGTGCCCACCGAGACGGCCACGCCGACCCCACAGCCAACGCTGACGCCCATCGTCCGCGTCGCGCTCAACCTGGTGAACTTGCGCCGCGGGCCGGGCGTGCTCTACCCACTGGTTGGCAGCGTACGGGCCGGCGATCGCCTGCAAGTGCTGGCCTGGAACAACATTCCGGAAAGCCCCTGGTACCTGGTGGCGACGGGCGACCAACGGCTGGGCTGGATTTCGGCCGAGGTTGTTGAGGCCGACGACCCGGCGGCGCTGTCCGCGGTGCCGGTGGCGGCGACGCTACCACCGACGCCTTTCGCCACCGCCACGCCGCCGCTCGTCCCTTCGGGAACGCCGACAGCCACCCTGGCGGTAACGATGACAGCGACGCCCGGTGAAAACCTGGGCGGCGATGAACCGCCGGCGACCGAGCCACCGCCTACGCAAGAGCCGCCGCCGGAGCCATCGCTGACGCCGCCGCCGCTGCCCTGAACGCGGCCGCCTGAGTTGTGGTTAAGGACGAGCGCGCTACCTCGTATTGGAAACTGAGGCGCGTCTGACCCTTTTACCGGTAATGCGAGCGAACGTATTGTGAGACTACATTTTCATCTACACCGACCAGCGTTGCTGCTTCTGGCTCTACTGGCGCCCCTGGTCTTGTTGGGCGGTCTGGCACATCTGGCCGCGGCCGCGGCCGTGCCGCCGCTGCTTGACCTGAATGGCGACGCGCCCGGCGTTGACTTCGCCACCACCTTCACTGAGGACGAAGGCGCAGAGGCCATCGTCAACGTCAATGGCCTGACGATCATCAACGGCGATGATCGTTTGACCGGCGCGAAGGCTACGCTTGCGAATGACCCTGACCGCGATCTCGAGTTCCTGAGCGCCGATCCGGGCGATACAGGCCTGGTTGTGAAGTGGGCGCCAGACAGTTATGAACTGACTATCAAGGGCACGGCTACGGTCACTGACTATCAGCGCATCCTGCGCACACTGACCTACAATAACCTCTCGCCATCACCGGACACGGCCGACCGTAATGTGATCGTGACCGTCAGCGACGGACCCAGTGTAAGCGCCCCGGCGACCAGCACCGTCGCGATCAACGCGGTCAATGACGCCCCCGTTCTCGATAACAGCGGCGATATGTCGCTGACCAGCATCAACGAGGACGACGTGACCTCGAACGGCAACTCCGTAGCGCGGATCATCCAGAGCGCTGAGGAGCAGGGACAAAACCGGATTACGGACGTTGATAAGAATGCTGTGGAGGGCATGGCCGTAATCGAGGCCGGTTCGGGCAACGGCCAGTGGCAGTACTCGCTGAACGCCGGAGCCAGCTGGCAGCCCTTCGGCGCTGTGTCCAATACATCGGCCGTCTTGCTGAATCTTGTGGCGCGCATCCGGTTTGTCCCCAATAGTCAATTCAGCGGCACGGCCAGCCTTTCTTTCCGGGCGTGGGACCAGACCAGCGGCGAAAACGGCGACACAGGCATCGACGTGACACTCAACGGCGGTTCAACGGCCTTCAGCAGCGCATCGGAACTAGTCCTCATCAATGTGCTGCCGGTCAATGATCTGCCCCAGGTAGACCTGAACGGACCGGAAGAGGGCACCAGCTTTACAACGCAGTTTTTCGAGAACGGACCGCCGGTGACCATTGCCGACAGCGACGCGACCATTACCGACGCCGACCATTCTACCCTGGCAACTATGCTGGTTACGTTGACTAACCCCTTTGATGGGGCGGCCGGCGCATTGGCGGCCGCTACGGCGGGCACCAACATAACGGCCGCGCCCTATGACCTGGCGACGGGCAAGTTGATGCTCACCGGGCCGGATACAGTCGCCAATTTCCAGCAGGTGTTGCGCCAGGTCACTTATTTAAATACATCCGGCAACCCGGACCCGACGCCGCGCGTGATCGAGGTGGTGGTCAGTGACGGTATAGGGAACAGCAACGTGGCCATCAGCACGGTGAACGTTAACCCGGTTAACAACGCGCCGGTACTCAACGCTTCCGCGCCGTTAGCATGGGGCGACGTGGCCGAGGACACGACGCAGCCAACCGGGCGGACGATTGCCGCCATCCTGGCCGCCGCCGGCGACCCAATCAGCGACGCTGACGGGCAAGCACTCGAGGGCATTGCCGTCACGGGAGCCGCTACCGCCAACGGGATGTGGCAGTATAACCTGGTCAGCGCGCTACCGGCCGACGCTTCCTGGCAGCCGGTCGGCGTAGTGTCCGACACGGCCGCGCTGTTGCTCAGTGACACCGCGGCGCTCCGCTTCGTGCCCGCCGCCGATTACTTTGGTCCTTCGGGCGATTTGACCTTTCGCGCCTGGGATCAGACGAGTGGGGCTAACGGCCAGCGAGTGGACGTGTCGATCAATGGCGGCAGTACGGCGTTCAGTGTCGCGAAGGGAACTCTCTTCGCGACCGTGACGCCGGTAAACGATCCGCCGGCGCTCAGCGGCTTGCCGTCCGGGCCGCAGCTTTATGTTGAAGACGCCCCGACGTTGCCGCTTATGCCGGCGGTTGTCGTGACCGATGTAGATAGCCCGCTGCTGGCATACGCGGAAGTGCGGCTGAGCAACCCGCTCGACGGGGATGCCGAGTGGCTGTTGGCGGCGACGGAGGGCACAAACATTACGGCCGATTTCGAGGAGGGCGTCTTAACCCTGAGCGGGGCAGCGTCGCCGGCCGCCTATCAGCAGGTGCTGCGCTCGGTCGGCTATCGGAACACGTCCCAGGACCCGGACCCGACTGATCGATCAGTTCAGGTGATCGTTGCAGGGACGATGGCCGTATCCCAGCCTTACTCTTTGTTAGTTCAGGTGGAGCCGATCAACGACCCACCCGAACTTGATCTGGATGGGGCCGTAGCTGGCAACGACTATGAGACGGTTTTCTACATTAATCGCGGGCCGGTGCCGATTGTAGCGGCCAGCCTGACGCTCTATGACTACGATACGACAACGCTCAAATCGGCCACGATTCGCATTACCAACTTGAAGAATCAGCAAGCCGAGGCCCTGACGGCCGATGTGAGCGGCGTGGTGAATATCAAACGAAGCTATGATCCGGCCACGGGTGTGCTCGCGCTGACAGGCGTGGATAGCGTCGCTAACTATGAGCACGTCCTGCGCACCGTAACTTACAATAACGTGGTTCCACAGCCTAACACGGAAGACCGCCTGGTCGAATTCATCGTGAGCGATGGGACGACACCGAGCGCGCCGCGCCAGACGCGCATACGGTTGCTGGTTGCGCCCACGGTCTACCACTTCATGCCCGTCGTCACCTGGGCTGAACGGCAAAACGAGGAGCCTAATGACAGCTGCGCTGAAGCGATGGGCGTTGGCGTGAACCGGCAACAAGCATTTCTGCCTGATGATCGCGATGACTGGTTCTTCTTCGATCTGGCGGCCGCGGCAACGGTGGCTGTGGAGTTGCGCGACTTTACCCCGCGCAAGGGCCAGCTGATCATTGCAACCGGGCAGGGGTGCAGCGGTCTGCAATTGATCGGCAGCAACGGCGAGAACCGTCTCGACAAAACGGTTGCGTTGGGCTTCCGGCAGCCGGGCCGCTACTTCGTCTGGATCATCAACGACGGGCCGGTCAGCGTTACGCCCTACCACCTCTTTGTGCGGGCAACTCCGTGATCGCTCTCGCTATCCGTTAGCGCAGTCTATCGGTCCCCTGTTTCTTCATAGATGCCAAGAGATGCGTTGAAGCGCCGGAATGCGAACGCCCAAGCCGGCGCTTGACACGTTCGTTCATCCGTTCTACAATTTCGCATAACAGTGTTCGCATAACGAAACGAAAATGGATGCTGTGGGAGACCGTATGGATACAACAGGACAGCGCGAGTTGTTCCCGGAACCGGGCGGCGAGGGCGAAGGGGAACGCCGTTCGCTGCCTTTGAGCGGCGACGCTTCATTGCAGGCGGCGCTGGGCACATTCGAGCGGCACATGCAGGACGAAGGATTCTCGATCAATACCGTCAAGGCCTTTGCCAGTGATATACGCTTGCTCGGCCGCTACCTGGGCATCGGCACGCCGGTTGGCGAAATCGGCACCAAGAACCTCAACGACTTCCTCCACTGGCTCACAGACGAGCGGGGTGTGCCGTGCAGCCCAAAATCCTATGCCCGCCGCGTGACGACGCTGAAGGTCTTCTTCGGCTGGCTCCATGAATCGGGCGTCCTGTCACAGGACCCCTCGGCGGCAGTCATCCAGCAGAGCGTCAGCAGCCCCCTGCCCGATGTGCCGCGACTGGCCGACGTAGATAAGGCGCTGTCGGTGACAGAAGCGTGGCGAGCCGGCGGTCGCGACCGCAAGCCGGACGCGCGGCCGCATCTCCTTCTGAACCTGCTGCTGCAAACGGGCATCAAGAAAGGCGAAGCGATGGCGGTGGTGCCCAACCACATCGACGACAGCGACCGCGATCACCCGTTTCTCTACGTGCGTTACGCCAACCCGCGCCTGCGCTACAAGGAGCGCAAGCTGCCGCTGCAACCCGAGTGGCTCGACGTGCTGGACGAATACTTGCGGCAGTACCAGCCCGCCGACACGCTCTTTACTTGCACCGCGCGCAACCTGGAGTATATCCTGCACGATATCGCCGAAGAGGCCGAGCTGCCGGAAGGGGTGCTGTCGTTTGAGAACTTGCGCTGGGCGTCGGCGCTGCGCGATATGCGCGACGACGTGGAACAAGACGACATTCGCCAGAAGCTGGGCTTGTCGAAGATCGCCTGGCGCGAGACGAAGCTGAAGCTGCGCCGCCTGCTCGACCAGGAGCAGGTCCCCGCATAGAAGAATCCACAGATTACACAGATGACACAGATTCAGATTCACGAAATCTGTGTCATCTGCGTAATCTGTGGATGTTCTTTATCCCTCGAACTTGAAGAGGCGCTCGCCTGGCTCGGTCATGTCAAACGACACCGTCTGGCGGTCGACGTCAATGCGCTCCCGGTCGGGCCAGGAGTAGTAGAGCTGCGCCGTCAGTTCGTAGGGGTTAGTTGTCTCGGCGTC
>CAZSOD010000010.1:0-24329 GCA_964608255.1 uncultured Ardenticatenaceae bacterium | reverse complement strand
TCCTCGGCCGGTTCGGGTTCGTCCGCGGTGTCGGCCACAGCATAGCCGCGCGAGACGGGGGCCGACTGCCGCTCGAACTGGCGCAACTTTTCCAGCACTTGCACCAGTTCGATTTGCCACTCGTGCGTGCCGCGGTCCTTCTTCAACCAGATGGCGGTTTTGCTAACGCGCACGCCCTCGCCCAGAAAACGCTGTAGGCGGAAGCGGTCCGTGCCGCCCAGTTCCGGAATACGGATGCGGATCTGGCCCGCTTCGGTCACGACACCGTTCACGGCCGCCATCTGCCCCAGCGCCTTGATGCGAATCTGGTAGAGCAGGTTGTGTAGCGGGTCGGGGATGGGACCGAATCGGTCGGCCAGTTCGGCGGCCATCTCGTCGATCTCGGCCAGCGTGTCGAGCGTTGCCATGCGCCGGTAGAGGCGCAGCCGCAGTTGCGTGTCCGGCACGTAGTCGGTCGGGATGTAGGTCGCCAGCGGCAGGTCGATCAGGACGTTATCGGGCAGTTCGGGCGGCAGGGCCTCGCCGCGCAACTCCGCCTTGCGCCGCTTGACGGCCTTGGTCAGCAGCCGCGTGTACATGTCGAAGCCGACGCTGGCGATGTGGCCGCTCTGTTCGCCGCCCAGGAAGTCGCCAGCGCCGCGAATCTCCATATCGCGCACAGCGATGAAGTAGCCCGAGCCCAGCGCGGTGTGCTCGGCAATCGTTTCGAGCCGGGCCTGGGCGTCGGGCGTCAGCGAGCGCCAGGGGGCATGGAAGAAGTAGGCATAGGCGCGGCGGGTGGAACGGCCGACGCGCCCGCGCAACTGGTAGAGCTGCGACAGACCAAATTGCTCTGCCCGGTCGACAATGAGCGTGTTGGCGTTGGGGAAGTCGAGACCGCTCTCGATGATCGTCGTGCTGAGCAGTATGTCCACCCGCGCCTCGGCGAAGTCGACCATAATCTTCTCCAGTTGTCGCTCGTTCATCTGGCCGTGGGCGACGACGATCCGCGCTTCCGGCACGAGCTTCTCCAGCCGCTTGCGCACAATATGAATACTCTGCACCCGGTTGTGGACGAAGAAGATTTGACCGCCGCGGTCGAGCTCGCGCAGGATGGCCATGCGAATGCGGCTGTCATCGGTTTCCCCGACGTACGTTTCCACGGGCAGGCGTTCCGACGGCGCGGTGTCGATGACGCTGATGTCGCGCACGCCGGTCAGCGCCATGTGGAGCGTGCGCGGGATGGGCGTGGCGGTCAGCGTCAGGACGTCCACCTCGGTGCGCCACTGCTTAAGCTTCTCTTTGTCGGCCACGCCGAAGCGCTGCTCCTCGTCGACGACGACCAGCCCCAGGTCCTTGAAGGACACGTCGTCGGAAAGCAGCCGGTGGGTGCCGATGATGATGTCGATGCCGCCCTCGCGCAGCTTCTGGACGATCTGCCGCTGGCGGGTCGGCGTGCGGAAGCGCGATAGCATCTCAACCGTGACCGGGAAGGGGGCCAACCGCTCGCGGAACGTGGTGTAGTGCTGTTGGGCGAGGATGGTGGTGGGCACGAGCATGGCGACCTGCTTGCCATCCATGACCGCTTTGAAGGCGGCGCGCAGGGCGACCTCGGTCTTGCCGTAGCCGACGTCGCCGCAGATGAGGCGATCCATCGGATTCGCCCGCTCCATGTCGTCCTTGACCTCGCTGATGACCCGCAGCTGGTCTTCGGTCTCGCGGTAGGGGAAGCTGGCCTCGAGTTCATGCTGCCACTCAGTGTCAGCCGGGAAGGCGTGACCGGCGATCGTTTCGCGCGCGGCATAGAGGTCGAGCAGTTCGCCGGCCAACTCGTCGGCCGAGCGCTGCGCGGCCGCCCGGGCCTGGCTCCAGGTGCGCTCGCCCAAGCGGTTGAGCGTCGGGTCAGCGTCTTCTGGTCCAATCCACTTGCCCAACCGGTCGGCGTGGTGAACGGGGACATAGAGCGTGTCGCCATTGGCGTATTGCACCAGCAGGTATTCGCGCTCCATGCCGCCCAGATTACGGACCACCAGCCCTTCAAACTTGCCGATGCCGTAATCGAGGTGGACAACGTGATCGCCCTGCCTGATGTCGGCGAAATATGTTTCCGGCGCGGCCGGTCGCGCGACGCGCTGACGGCGCGGCGCGGGCCGGCTCCAGCCAAAAACCTCGGCGTCGGTCAGCAGGTGGAGCAGCACGTGATCATCGGCGCGGCGGACGAGAATGAAACCCTCGGCCAGGCTACCCTGAACAAAGGTCAGGCTGCCTTCCGGCGGCACCTCGGGCAGGGCGGAAAGGGGAACGATTCCCCGGCGCTCGGTTCCGGCATCGATGGCCGTCACCACCGGCTCGACCGCGTCGGACTCGCCGGCCTGGGTAAGCGGCTCCAGCGTACGGATCAGTTTGCCGCCTTCTTCGCCCCACAGCTCGGCCAGCCGTGGCGCTTGCCGGCTGAAGACGACGATGCGTTCTCCCTCGCGCTGCGATTGCTTGAGCTGGTTGAGGAGCGGCCGCACCTGCCCCCCATAGCGCGGACCCGGATCGAACGCCTCACCCAGTTCGATATAGCGCGGCTCCTCGGGGCCGGTTTCGCTCTCCGGCTGCCCGTCGCCAAGAACGAGCGGCTGCTGCCATGCTACTTCCGAGCCGATCTCGGCCCAGTCATAGATAGGGCTCTGATAACCGGGCGGGAGCGCCGCCTGCTCCTGGGCCACCTGTTGAGCGTGACTGTTGATCTCGTCGGCAACGGCGCGGAACTCGTTCCAGTCGTCAACAATGACCAAGCCTTCCGGCGGCAGGTAATCGAGCAGGGTTGCCGGGCGCGAGTAGATGAGCGGCAGATAATACTCCAGGTTGGGGAAGACATTGCCCGCCAGCAGGTCGGCCAGGTCGTCGCGCCACGACGGCAGGCTATCCTCGGCCGGCAGCGGCTCGTCGGCCCAGACCTCGGCAAAGGCGCGCGCCGCGGACGGCAATGCCTCGCGGGCGGGCGTGATGACGACGCTCGCGGGGCTTTCGTCCGGCGCGGCCGACCGCTGCGTCGTTGGATCGAAGTGGCGCATCGTCTCCACCTCGTCGCCAAACAGCTCGACGCGCACGGGTAGAGCTGATGCAGCGGGGAAAATGTCCAGAATGCCGCCGCGCCGGCTGAACTGCCCGGCCTGTTCGACAACACTAGCGGCCTCATACCCGATCTCCTGCCACCCGGCCAACGTTCTTTCGAGGTCGATAGCTTGCCCGACGCGCAAAACGCGCGTGGCGGCGATAAACCGGCGCTTCGGCATTGTCTTTTGTAGAAAGGCGCGGGCCGAGGCGACGATAAGCGGCGGCGTGGCGGGGGCGGGCACCAGAGGGTGCTGCCCGGCAATAAGCCCGGCCAGGACGGCCAGACGAGCAACGCGGGTCCGGTCGCTCCACGGTCCGCGGTCGTAGGGCAGGGGGGTTGGCTCGGGCAGTCGATGGAGTTGGCTGCCGGCGGGCAGCCACGTCTCCAAGGCCTGGTGCCAGAGCGTTGCGGTGTCGACCCGACCTGTCAGCAGCAGGAGCGGGACGCCACCGGCCGCCGCCACGCGGCGGTAAAGCTGGGCCACGACTGGCGCGCGCGCTCCGCGAGGCAAGTCGAGCGGCAGCAGGCGGCGCGTCTCCCGTCCCGCCAGCGCCTCGGCCAGTTCACCAAAGGCCGGAATCTGGTCAAACAGATCGAGCAGGCCCGATACGTTCATCAGCAGCTACCCCTAACGAAAAAGAGAACCCACCGACTTCACCCATTCCGCATTTAGCCCTAGCTATTCGGCGGTATCTGTGGATGCTTTCTCCTTCTGCCCATCCACCGGGCCGTTGTAGCGCGACATGGTCAGGTTGATGCCGTGTTGCACAAACGATTCAACGGCCTCGACGGCCACGCTCAGCATCTCGCTGACCAGCGGTAATTCGTCGCGGCCGAAGTCTTGCAGCACGAAGGCGGCCGGGTCCATGCGGCCCGGCGGCCGGCCGATACCTAGCCGCAGCCGTGGAAACTCGCTGCCCATGTGCTGGATGAGCGAACGCATCCCGTTGTGGCCGCCCGCGCTACCTTTTTCGCGCAGCCGGATCGTGCCAAAGGGAATGTCGAGTTCGTCATAGATCACCAGCATACGGGCGGGTGGAATCTTGTAGTAGGCTGCCAGCGCCCCTACCGACTCGCCGCTCAGATTCATGAACGTCTGCGGCTTGGCCAGAATGACAGGCAGACCGGCAACGCGGCCGCTGCCGACGATGGCCTTGCTCTGGACGCGCTTCAGCTCGATGTCGCCGCGCGCCGCCAGCCGGTCAACGGCCATGAACCCGACATTGTGGCGGTTGAAGGCGTGACGCCGGCCGGGATTGCCCAAACCGACGATCAGATGGCGGTCGCCCATCTCACCCGCGCCCATGGTTTCTCCTAGCTGCCCCCCAGCGGCATATCCCACTCGAACACGTTCCACAGCTCCGACGGTTGCGTCGGGTCGAGCTGGAAGTTGAGCACATCGGGCGTAGTCGCGGCCAGGCGCAGGCGCGTGAACAGCGGCATCGCCGGCAGCTCCTGGGCGAAGAGGCGCAGCGCTTCCTGGTGCGCTTCGGCGTAACCGTCCTGGCCCGGCAGAAGCGACAGCGCCTGATTGCAGGCGGCGTCGTAGGCTTCGTTTGACCAGCCGGAAACGTTAATGCCATCCCAACCGTTGTAGCCAAGCTGGGTCGAGCCGGGGATGTTAGCGGTCAGATAGAGGCCGCAGTTCGGTTCGATGCGGTTGAGCCAGGCGAATTCAGCCAGGTCGAACTGACGACCGAACACCGCGCCCGACGGCCCAGGGGCGAACCACGCTCCCGCCGGCAGCGTGGTGAGGTTCGCTTGCACACCGCACTGGGCCAGGTCAGCCGCCACGCGCTCATTAATTTGCTGGCGCAGCGGGCTTTCGGCATTCGTGCCCAGCGTGACAGAGAAAGGTACAGTCGGCGCGATGTTGTCGCGGATGCCATCGCCGGTGACATCGACGAAGCCCGCCTCGTCGAGCAGCGCGTTGCCGGCCTCGGGGTCGTAGCCCCATTGCGGCAGGTCGGCGGGGTGCAAGGCGTGGTTGTTGGGGACAAAGGTGTCCATGACCGCCGCCCGGCCGCCGGTTAGCTCGTCGACGATGGCCTGCCGGTCGGTGCACAGGGTCAGCGCCTGGCGGACGCGCGCATCCTGGAACCAATCGATGTGGCTGTCGGCATAGTCAGCGGTCGAATCGATGCCAAAGATGATCTGCTCGGCAACTCCAGCATCGGCGATGTGCTCAACGAGCGTCCCGGCGGATGCGGCTTCGTCGAGCGCCGCCAGGGCGTCGAACGACAGCGTATCGCTGGTCAGAACATGGCAGCCCTCGTAGCCTTCCGGCAACGCGGCATTGCCGCTGGACAGGAAGCGGAAGGTGAGCGAGGTCAAGTGCGGCAGCCCTTCGGCGCTGCGGTAGTAGTGCGGGTTGGGCACCAGGTGTATGGACTCGCCCTCTGTCCAGCTATCGACCACGAACGCACCGTAGCTAAGCGGGGCGCGAGCGGCTTCTTCCCGCTCCGGTAACTCGGCCGCCGCAAACCCGCCCAGTTGGTGGCTGGGCAGCGGTGTCCAGACGTGGGTCATGAAGCCGGGATCAAGATAACCCGGCAGGCCGGTCCAGCGCACGCTGCGCTCGCCGGTGGCCTCGTAGGCCGCCGTGTAGCGCGTCTCGACGTTTACGCTGGGCGTTGTCCGGTCGGCGGCGACCTTGAAGCTGTAGACCGAGTCTTCGGCTGTCACCGGCGTTCCGTCGGACCAGACCAGCGGCTTGAAGGTGTAGTCGACGACCAGCTGCGGCATCTCGATCGACTGGCCGTCGTAGGTCACCGTCTCGCCGGCCGCGTCGACAACCGTTGTGCCCTGGCCCAGCGGTTCCAGTTCGCCGGCCGCGGTGATGACCATCTGACCCTCGGCTACCGCGACCGTCTCCAGCCGGGCGTCCCCGTCGGCCAGGCTCGGCAACTTTTCCAGAGCCAGCGCCTGGTAGTCGTAGCCCAGCGAGGTGACGGGCGGTTCGTAGAGCGCGTGTCGCACGGCCACGGCCGCCGGCGATGTGTCCCCATAGAGATACAGATCGACCGGCTCGCTGCCGAGGCAGACGACGAGGTCCTTGGGCGGCAGTGGCGTGGGCGTGACGGTCGGCGTGGGTTCAGGCGCAGAAGTCGGCGCGGTGGTGGCCTCGGCGACGGACGCCGGCGTGCCTTCGGCCGCGGGCGTATTGCCGGCTGGCGGCCTGACGGTGGGATTGTCCTCCTCCCGGCAAGCGGCCAGCAGGCCGGCGAGCAGGAAGAATATCAGGAGCTTTCGTGACAAGAGTCTGTGTCCTCTCCGTAGTTGTGTTTGCAGGCGGTGCGCATTGCCTGGAGAAAATCAGCGGATTAGTCTAGCACAGTTCCCCGGGGCGAGCGACCGATAATGAATTGCTGAGAGGGGCTCCTTTCCTTCCGCTAATGGGCGGTCGTCGGTTATACTCCCGACTAACTGATCGGCGCTGTGAACCGCTGCGTTCGCCAGCCGCCTGTGGACGAATTATCGATGAGACAACCAAGCTTTCGCCTCCTGGCTCTTTTCCCCGTTATCCTAATCATCGCCCTGGCCGCGTGCCAGCCGAGCGCGCCGGGAACCGCTTCGGCGCCAACGGCGGCCGTGCCCTTCATCGGCCAAGCCGTGCCCGATGACACCACTTCGCCTAACGAGTCCACTGTTGTGGCCACGCCCGAGGTCGCCACAGCGGTGGCGACGGCGTCCGGCGAAACCGACGCCAACGGCATCCCCGTCGGCTTCACGGAGGACGGTCATGCTTACCGCGGCCGCCCCGACGCACCCGTAAGAATGGAAGTTTTCTCCGACTTCCAGTGTCCGTTCTGTGGTCGCTTCAGTGAGGAGACGCTGCCAACACTGCTGGAGAACCAGATTGCCGGCGGCGACACCGTCTTCATCTTCTACGACTTCCCGCTGGAGGCCATCCATCCCTACGCCGCGGCGGCGGCCAACGCCGCACGCTGCGCCGGGGAGGATGGAGCGGCGGCCTACTGGGCTATGCACGACCGGCTGTTTGCCGGCATCGACGAGTGGGCCAATGAGGGCGCGGCCGACCAGTTTCGCGCCTATGCCGCCGAGATCGGGCTTGACGCGAATGCCTTCGGAGCGTGCCTGAACGAGAACCGCTACGCTGGCGCCGTCGCCGACGACCAGGCCCTGGGAACCATGCGCGGCGTAGGCAGCACGCCCACCTTTTTCCTGAATGACCAGCCTCTTGTCGGCGCCTACCCGCTCGACACCTTCAATCAGGCCATCGCCGCTGTCGCCGCGGGCGAAACCATCGCCGCTGAGCAGCAGCCCCAGGCGCAAGCGCCGCAGGTCGCGCCGACCCCGGCGACGATCGGGGCCGGCGACATCGCCGCCGAGCGGGGCGCGGCCGATGCGCCCGTGACCATTGTCGAGTACACCGACTATCAGTGCCCCTACTGCGCCCGCCACGCGACCGAGACCTTCCCCCGCCTCGTGACGGATATGATTGACGCCGGCCGCGTGCGCTACGTGGTCAAGGACTTTCCGCTCGATAGCATTCATCCGGCGGCGCGGCCGGCAGCCGTCGCCGCGCGCTGCGCCGGGGAGCAGGATGCCTATTGGGCGATGCACGACGCTCTCTTTGCTCAACAGGCGCAGTGGAGCGCGGCGCCGGCGCTCAACGATGCCTTCGTGGCCCTGGCCGCCGATCTTGGACTGGATGACGCCGCATTTGAGGCGTGCCTGACCAGCGGTCGCCACGACGCCGTCATTCAGGCCAACCAGGATGAGGGCTTTGCGCTGGGTGTTAACGGGACGCCGGCCTTCTTCATCGACGGCTTCCCGGTCAGCGGCGCGCAACCCTACGACCTGTTCGAATACGCCGTTGGACTGGCCGAGGCGGGCACGCTGGCCGATGCCTATGTCCAGCAGCAGCCGGAGCAGCCTCAGGCGCCAACCGGCCCGGTCGAGGTTGACACCAGTGGCGCTTTCAGCATCGGCGCGGCCGACGCGCCCGTAACCATTGTTGAGTTTACGGACTTTCAATGCCCTTACTGTGAGCGCCACTTCCAGGATACGTTCCCCCAGATCAAGACTGACTACATTGACACGGGCCAGGTGCGCTACGTGTTCATGGACTTCCCGCTGACGAGCATCCACCCGCAGGCGCCGCTGGCGGCCGAGGCCGCGCGTTGCGCCGGGGAGCAGGACGCTTACCTGGAAATGCATCATGAGTTGTTCGGGCGGCAGACCGAGTGGGCCGGGCAGTCAGACGCGGCCGAGATCTTTGCCGGACTGGCCCAAGGTCTTGGTCTGGATGTGGCCGTGTTCGGCGATTGCCTGGCGAGCGGGCGCTACACTGACGCGGTACAGGCCGACCTGGAGCAGGGCGTCAGCCTGGGCGTCAACGGTACGCCGGCCTTCTTCCTGAACGGCAATTTCGTGTCCGGCGCGCAACCCTATAGTGTCTTCCAGCAAGCCATTGAGACGCTTCTGGCTGATGCGGGCTAACCTTCAACCGCTATGCGCTTGCGCCTACACCGGCTGAATATTGCCCTGGATAGCGACGACGAGCCCGTGCGCGCCGCGTGGACGTCTCTGTTTGCCGGCTGGCTACAGGAGGACGCGCCCACGGTCGACGCCCGGCTACGACTGACGTTGCAACCATCGCTGCCGCCCCCGCCCACGGCCGCACCGATCTTCGATGATGCCTGCTACTGGCCCGATGGGGTCGGCGTGCTGCGCGTCTACGATGCACCGGGCGGCGCGCTTTTGTACTTTGTCGATGCGGCGCAAGTCGCCGTTTCGTTGCCAGCGCCGGGCGATTCGGCTCCCAACAGGAGCGCGGGCGTCGTGGGGCCGCGCGCGTTCAGCGGCGGCCGTTTCGAGGACGTGACGCTGACCAGTTTGGCTCCCGCGTTGCGGCGACACGGCTACTTTCTTCTCCACGCCTTCGCCGCCGAGCGCGACGGCCGTTGTGTCCTTCTCATCGGTCCGACAGGCTCCGGCAAGACCACAACCGGCCTGAACCTCGTTCTCCACGGCTGGCGGATGCTCGCCAACGATGCCGTGCTGCTGGAAGGGCGTGATGATGGCGTCTACGCGCTGCCAACACCAGGCAATCTCGGCATCCGTCCGGGCACGTTCGAACTGCTGCCGGAACTGGCGTCGCGGCTGGGACTGGACGGCGGCACGGCCGTGGATGTGACCGGACAGGTCGCCCGTGATGGGGCCGCGGTGCGGGTGACGGCGCTGTTGTTTGTAGAACTGGATGGCCCGGCGAGCCTGGCGCAGGTCCCGACGGCGGTCGCCCTGGCCCAAGTGCTGGCGGAGAGCGTCGATCGCTGGGACCCCAACCTGCTCGATAGCCAAGTCGCGCTGCTGGAGCGCCTTTGCCGGCAGGCCGCGCCCTACACCTTACGTCCTGGCCGCGACATGGCCCGGTTGGCGGCGCTCATCGCCGCCCTTTAGCGGCGTCCTATCCGTCTAGTAATGGGCTGTGTGGCATGTGGACTGCCGCGTCCGGACTAATGGAGCATGATGATTTGGGTATGCCGCGTGAATTGGCTATAGTTGCGGGCGAATAGCTGCCATCGCTGAACCAGGGGTAGTTGCCCGCGCCGGGCGCGGGCGGCCGTTCGGGCCGAACTGTCTTTCCCATTGAACGAACTGGAGTAGAGCATGAGCCGAGACGGTAAGAAGTTGATCGGTTTCATTATCGGTCGCGAGCGCGAGATGCCCGATGAGGTCATGCGTCTCATCAATGAGGGCGATACGGGTGCACGAGCCGAACTGGTGAAGATGGGCGGAACCTTCGTCGATGAGCCGGTCGAATATGACGTCATTATTGACCGCATGTCGCACGAAGTGCCGTATTATCGCACTTATGTTAAGTACGCGGCCATCAATGGCTGCTACGTCATTGACGATCCCTTTGTCTGGTCGAACGACACCAAGTTCCTCTCCGGGGCGCTGCTGCGCCAGCTGGGTATCCGGACACCGCGCACGATCGTGCTGCCGAATAAGGACGTCGATACCGATACCGTGCCCGACAGCTTCCGTAATCTAACCTACCCCATGGACTGGCAGGCGATTATCGACTACATCGGTAGCCCGGCTATCTTCAAGGATGTCCGTAGCGGCGGGCGGCGCTTCGCCCACCGCGTCGGCACCGTTGAGGAACTCATCCAGCGCTACGACGAGAGCGGCACGCGGACCATGATCCTGCAACAGGTGATCGAGTCCGACCGACACTACCATTGTCTGGTGATCGGGCGCGAGACAAGCCGCCTCCTGCCATACTCGTTCAACAGCGGCCGCTATTTGCCGGACGACACGAGCCTCAGCGAGTCCATGACAACGCACATCACCGATGTCGCCTGCCGCCTAAGCCGCATCTACGGCTACGACATCAACATGGCGGAATTTGTGCTGGACGGTGAAGAACTCTACCTGATCAATGCCACCAACCCGTCGCCGCTTGTGAACCGCGAACTGATGACGGCCGAGCAATTTGACTGGATTTGCGCCGCGATAGCCGATCTGGCGCTTCAACGTGCGGCCAAGCCCCTCCCGCTGCGGCTTCCCGTTCAGCTAGATGCCTAGTAGCGCCTGCGGAAAGCAAGCACAAATGCCAAGGATTTGACCGATCGGCCGTCTGCCCGTTGCGTCGCGGCGAAATCTGCGGTTGATATTTCCGGCCGGGAGCCCGTACGCGGCCATGCGTTGGCCCGCAGATGCGCTATAATCATCCCCATCAGGTTGTTGAGCATTCAACCATACGGCGCCGGATGGCGTTGCGGCCGCGGCGGACGGATAGATGAGTGGTACTTTCCACTCATCTGCCCCGGCCCGGCACGCGCCAAGCGGCGACATTGAACAAAGGCACTTATGAACGACCTCGTTGAGCGCATGCCGGACAAACTCCGGCGATTGCCGGAACTGGCCTACAATGTCTGGTGGAGTTGGAACGCGGACGCGCGTGAGATTTTCCGCCGGCTGGACTACCCCTTGTGGCGACGGACGCAGCACAATCCGGTTAAGGTCTTGCGACTGGTGAGCGACCAGACACTGCTGGCGCGCGCCGCCGATGCCGCCTTTCTGCGTCGGTTTAACAAGGTGATGATGGACTATGACCGCGCCCTGGCCACCGGCCATAGCTGGTTTCACGTCACCTTTCCCCATCTGACGCACAAGACCATTGCCTACTTCTCCTTTGAGTTCGGCCTGCACAGCTCGCTGCCGATTTACTCCGGCGGGCTGGGAATTCTTTCCGGAGACCATGCCAAGGAAGCCAGCGACCTCGGTCTGCCGTTTGTCGGCGTTGGCTTTCTCTACCCGCAAGGGTACTTCCGCCAGCGCTTGCCCTCTCACGGCTGGCAGGAGGCCGTCTACGAACCGCTGGATATGGCCGACGTGCCCATCCTGCCGGTTCGACGAGCAAACGGCGACACGATGTCCATCAGCGTCGAAATGGGCGGTCGCGTGGTGCGCGCCTACGTCTGGCGCGTGCAGGTCGGCCGCGTGCCGTTGTTTCTCATGGACACCGACGTGCCCGAAAACGACCCATGGGACCGCGAATTGTCGGCCCGGCTCTACTCCGGCGATAGCGAAATGCGCATACGGCAGGAGATTATGCTGGGCATCGGCGGTGTGCGGCTGTTGCGCGCCCTGGGCTATGATCCGTCGGTGCTGCACATGAATGAGGGCCACTCCGCCTTCCTGCTGCTGGAGAGCATCCGGCAAGAGGTCAAGGACGGCCTCAGCTTTGAGGATGCCTGTGAGCGGGTCAAGGCGCGAACCATCTTCACCACCCATACCCCGGTGCCCGCGGGCCACGATGCTTTTTCCTTCCACCTGATGGACCAGTACTTCCACGGTTTCTGGGAGCAACTGGGCATCAGCCGCGAGCAGTTTCTGAGCCTCGGCCATCACAGCGAGCCATGGGGCGATGCCTTCAATATGACCGTGCTCGCGCTCCGCCTGTCCGGGCAAACCAACGGCGTCAGCCAGCTGCACGCCGAAGTATCGCGCCGGATGTGGCAGCCGGTGTGGCCCGACCGGACAGTGGACGAAGTTCCCATCCGCGCCGTCACCAACGGCGTCCACGTTCCCGGCTGGACGGCGGGCGAGATGCGTGAAATCTTCAAGAAGTATCTGGGCGCGGACTGGGAAGACCATCACGACGATCCGGTGCTCTGGGAGCGTCTGGCCGACGCGCCGGATGAGGAATTATGGCGGGTTCACCTGACGCTGAAAGCCAAGCTGAAGGATTACCTGCGCATGCGGGCCCGCCGCGCGTGGGTTGATGGCCAGTGCGACCCGACCGAGGTGCTGGTCGGCGGCACGCTGCTCGACCCCAATGCCCTGACCATCGGCTTTGCCCGCCGTTTCGCCACCTACAAGCGGGCCACGTTACTTTTCACCGACATGGAGCGTTTGCAGCGACTCTTGCTGGACTTGCACCGGCCCGTGCAGATCATTTTCGCGGGCAAGGCGCACCCGGCCGACGAGCCGGGCAAGCACCTTATCCAGCAGGTCTATAACCTGGCGAAGTCGAACCAGTTCGGCGGCCGCATTGCCTTCGTCGAGAACTACGACATGCATGCCGCGCGGTACTTCACGCAGGGCGTGGATGTATGGCTGAACACGCCCCGGCGACCGCGCGAAGCCAGCGGAACGAGCGGAATGAAGGCGACGTTGAACGGCATCCCTAATCTGAGTATCCTCGATGGCTGGTGGGTGGAGGGCTATAACGGAGCCAACGGCTGGGCTGTTGAGGACACCCGATTCGACAGCCGGGAGCAGCAAGACTACCACGACGCGCAGTCGATCTATCGGCTGCTGGAAGAGGAAATCGTGCCCCTCTACTATACGCGCGACCGGGACGGCATCCCTCGCGGCTGGGTCGAGGTCATGCGCGAAGCGATCCGCTCCAACGCCCCGCGCTTCAGCACGCGGCGCATGGTGAAGGAGTACACGACTGAGCTATACTTAAAGGCGATGCTGTCGGCCGAAGCGGCTACAGCCGGGGTCGTTTAGATACGCCACTGCTGCGTGGGACCAAGAGGGTGTTGCTTATGGGACGTGGGCCGCGTCGCCTGTTGTTGCTGCTGATCGCTGTCGCCTGGCTGGCTATCTTGATGCTGCCAACGCTGGCTTTCTTCCTGGCGCGCAACGGGCAACTGCAACTGGGCGATAGCGGCGGCCGACATTGGCGGCTATTCTTGTTGCAGGAAGCCGAGACGGAGGGCTTGGGCCTGGAGCGCAGCCGGCCGGTCGCTCCACCCCTTGAAGCGCCGGACGCCGTTTGCCTGGAGACTTCAGTCAGCTACTGGATGTGGGCGGGTGAGGCACAAGACGTAGTCTATTGCCAGTGCGCCGCGACGGGCAGCGGCCTTGCGCAGACGCCGCTCGCTTGCGGGGAGCCGTAGCGATTCGTCGATCGAGAATAGCCTCGAGCAGTCTTTGCTGCGGCAACGGATTTCGCGGATAAAACAAGGTTCGCCGCTGCTGGCCCCCGGGCCCATCCGCGGCTGATCCTTCAACATGGAGGTCGCTTTGAGCAACGTCGCCGTCAAGTGGCTGGAGGAAGGGAGCCGCCTCTTCGCCTGCCGCGATTCCTATGGCAATATGATACTTTCCGGCTCGTGGCCGCGCGAGGACCCGGGTTGGCAGGAGTGGAAGGCGGCCAAACCATCGGATTTGCTGATGATGAGCCTGGCTTCGTGCGCCGCCTATGACGTAGTGGCCATCCTGGAGCGGCAGCGTCAACACCTGACTGGCCTTCACATTGACGTGCGGGGGGACCAGCAGCCCGACCCGCCCTACGCCTTCACCGACATCCACCTCCACTTCACCCTGGAAGGAGTTTCTCTCGACCCGGTCAAGGTGGAACGAGCCATTGCTCTGTCGGTGGACAAGTATTGCTCGGTGGCCGCGACTATTCGCGGCGTTGCCGCTATCAGCCATACGCATACGATCGCCGTCACGGGCAGCCAGCCCGTTGTCTCGGGCGACGGACACGGCATCTAGGGGGCGCGGCGCAACCGCGAGCTTTCTTGAAGCGTCGCTCGATCTGGTTCGCTGCGCCACATGCGGCCGAGGTTCGTGAGTCGCCCATCCCCGAGGCCGGCCCGAACGAGGCGCTGGTGCAGACCATCGTTTCGGCCATCAGTCCGGGTAGCGAGTTGCTGGTTTATCGCGGACAAGCGCCTGAGGGTCTGGCCGACGAAACCATCGCCGCGCTGGGAGGCGCGTTTGGCTTTCCCATCCGCTACGGCTACGCGGCCGTCGGTCGGGTGGTGGCTGTCGGCCCGGCCGCGGGCGACGATTGGCTTGGCCGGCTGGTCTTCGCCTTTAATCCTCACGAGAGCCATTTTGTCGCCCCGGTGTCCGCGCTGATACCCTTGCCGGAAGACGTGACTCCGGAAACGGCCGCTTTCCTGCCCAACATGGAGACGGCGGTATCATTCGTGATGGACGGGCGGCCGGTGATCGGCGAGCAGGTAGCTGTGCTCGGCCAGGGCGTTGTCGGGCTGTTGACGACGGCGCTGCTGACCGACCTGCCTCTGGCGGCGCTGGTGACGCTGGACGGTTATGCTCTGCGGCGCGACTGGTCGCGCCGTCTGGGAGCCCACATGGCCCTGGAGCCGGGCGAGCTGGACGAGGCCCGGCGGGCGTTGCAAGGCCTGCGCGACTACGCCGGCGCCGATTTGACCTACGAGCTGTCGGGCAACCCGCGCGCCCTCGACGCCGCCGTAGCCCTGACCGGCTATAACGGCCGCGTCGTCGTCGGCTCATGGTACGGCCGCAAGCGCGTGGAGATCGACCTGGGCGGCGCGTTCCATCGCGCCCATATGCGGATCGTAAGTTCCCAGGTCAGCCATCTTGCGCCGCGCTGGCTCGGCCGGTGGACTAAGCCGCGCCGCCTGGCTGTCGCCTGGGAGATGCTGCGCCGCCACCGCCCGGAGCGCCTCATCACCCACCGCCTACCTCTGGAGCGCGCCGCGGACGGCTATCGCCTGCTTGACGAGTCGCCGGGCGAGGCGGTGCAGGTGGTGTTTGAGTATGCGTAGCTGGCTGGTGCGAGCTGCCCCACCCTGGAAAGACCGCGTAGCGTTCATCGCCATAATCTGGCTGTCCGGCAACCCGCGCTGAGTGTGGCTGTTGCCAGTGACCTTTCTGAACTCATTAGCAAGGAGTTACCATGTATACCGTTGCCGTCAAGCGCAACTTCGTTGGCCAGCATTACCTGATTGGGGGCGATTGGGGCGCGGAAAACGAATGGCATTCGCATCACTACCGGATAGAGCTTCAGCTGGAAGGCGCAACGCTCGACCGGCATGGCTACCTGGTCGATATTGTCGACATCGAACACCATCTGGAAGCCCTCATCGCCGGCTACCGGGACAAAACGCTCAATGACCTGCCGGAGTTTGCCGGACTGAATCCCAGCATCGAGCACTTCGCCCGTATCCTGTGTGAAGCGCTGGATGCGCGTATCTCTGCGCCCAACATCGGCGCTCTGACGGTCAGGCTCTGGGAAAACGATATCGCCTGGGCCGCGTACCGCGTATCGCGCTAGGAAAGCGACCGGAGATTGCGCCGATTCCAGCGGGTGCGCCAGGGAAGCGCCTCGAGTTGGTTGCTTCTGTAGTACCTTCTTTGGGACTGTTATGCGTTTCGGGCTGGTTATCTACGGCTCACTCGACACCGTCTCCGGCGGCTACCTTTACGACCGGCAACTGGTGGACTATCTCCAACGGCAGGGGGACAGCGTTGAGGTCATCTCGCTGCCCTGGCGCAACTATGCCCGCCACCTGGGTGACAACCGCTCGGCTGGCTTGCTCCGGCGGCTCGGCGGTGATTTTGACGTTTTGCTCCAGGACGAACTGAACCACCCCTCGTTGGCCTGGGCAAACGGCCGCTTCGCCCGGCGCGCGCCCATTGTCGCCATCGTCCACCACTTGCGGGCCAGTGAGGTGCGCCCAGGCTGGCAGAATGCCGCTTACCGGGCTATCGAGCGCCGCTACTTGCGCTCGGTAAACGGCTTTATCTTCAATAGCGTGGCCACGCGGGCGGCAGTCGCGGCCCTCATTGGGCAGGCGCGTCCTTCGATAGTGGCGTATCCGGGCGGCGATCGCCTTGCCGGACTGGAGCCGATTGCGACGGCGGCCACCGGCCGCCCGCCCCGCAAGCCGGCGTCGGAACCGCTCCGCCTTCTGTTTGTGGGCAATCTGATCTCACGTAAGGGGTTGCTCAGTTTGCTGGCGGCGCTGGAGCGGTTGCCGGAGGTAAACTGGCGGCTAACGGTTGTCGGCCGCGCCGCTGACGAGCGTTACGCCCGGCAGGCGCAGCAAATGGCGGCGCGCCTGCCCGCGAGCCGGGTGATCTGGCGCGGCAGGCTGGATGATGCGGCGCTGGCGGTAGAATTGGGGGCGGCCGACGTGCTGGTTGTGCCGTCCAGCTATGAGGGCTTCGGTATCGTCTACATCGAAGGGATGGCTTTTGGCCTGCCAGCTATCGCCACAACCGCCGGCGGAGCGGGCGAGATCGTCACCGACGGCGTCGATGGCTTTCTGGTGCCGCCCGGTGACGTGGCCGCGCTCGCGGAACGGATTGCCCGCCTGGCGGCCGATCCCGCGCTGCTGGACCGGATGAGCGACGCTGCCCGACGGCGCTACGCCCGCCACCCGACCTGGGCACAGACGGCCGCGGCGGCGCGGCAGTTTCTAATTGAAGTGGCGGGCCCATCGTCTGCCGGCGATACGCCGGCGACCTTCCCCAACTGATTGGGTGACCACCATGTACTCATTCGCGCGCTACCTTGCCGCCAAGCAGACCGTGGACGACCGCGCCTTGAACGGGCGTGTGTGGGAGCGGCTGCGCGAGGCGCTGCCGCCGGGGCCTCTCGACGTGCTGGAGATCGGCGCCGGGACGGGCACGATGATCGACCGGCTGGCGCGGCGCGGGTTGCTGGCGGCGGGCGGCCGCTATACGGCCATCGACGCTGACGCCAGCAACATCGCCGAGGCCGAACGGCGGCTGGCCGGGCTATCGCTGCCGGTGGCTCTGGAACTGGAAGCGGCCGACGTCTACGACTTCGCCCGGCACGAGCGGGGGCGGCGCGCCTGGGACTTGCTGGTCGCCCACGCCTTTCTCGACCTTGTGGACGCGCCGCGCCTGCTGCCCGATCTGTTCGCGCTCTTGCGACCCGGCGGCCTGTTCTACTTCACGATTAACTTCGATGGTCTGACGGCGCTCGAGCCACCGGTCGACCCGGAGTTTGATGAGCAGGTGATCGCCCTCTACCACCGGACGATGGACGAGCGAGCATTCGGCGGCCAGCCGGCGGGCGATAGCCGTAGCGGACGGCATTTGCTCTGGCAATTACCGGCCGCCGGCGCGGTGATACTCGCCGCCGGAGCGTCGGACTGGGTTGTGTTTGGCAACGGCGGCCGCTACCCCGCCGATGAGGCTTACTTCCTGCGTCACATCCTCCACTTCTTCGAGTCGTCCCTGTCCGGACACCCGGAGCTTGACCCCGGTCGGTTCGACCGCTGGCTGGCGGCCCGCCGCGCCCAGATCGACGCCGGGGAGTTGATCTATGTGGCTCATCAGCTCGATGTGTGTGGGACGATAGGATGGGAGCAGCAGGGCGTGTACAGCTCTCAGTAGGTCAGCCCTTGGTCGTTTGTCGTTGTCGACCGCGCCGCTTCGGCTGGCCCTTGGAAGTTTGGGCCTGGCCCCTCTTCCCGCACGGGTTGTCGCCCGGCGGTTGGTAGCCTGTCGTCTGTGGCCCGACGCGCGGCCAGCCGCCGCGTTCCCCACCATAATCCGGCCGCGGCAAGTAGCGTGTCGCGGGCGCGAATGAGTAAGCTTACGCTGATCCCCAGCACCGGGTTCAGGCCGAGCAGGCCGAAGGCGGCGGTCTGGCTTGCCTCCAGCGCGCCCAACCCCGCCGGCAGCAGAAGCAGGATGGCGATTCGCGCCGCCGTTAGCACGGTCACTAGTTGCGGTAGAGACAAATCGACGCCGAGAAAGTGGGCCATCAGCCAGTACTCCCCAATCAGCGCTCCCCAACTGAGGAGCGTTATGGCGACGGCGGCGCCAAAGAGCCTGGGGGCGCGGCGGTAGAAATTGCCAATCTCTAACTCGGTGGCTTCCAGGCTCAGCGCCGCTTGTCCGAGGCGCGGCGACCAGCGCCCGAGCGGCCGGAAGCCGGCGAGCCAACGGACGAGGCGTGTGGCCGGATAGCGGCCGCGCGCGGTTGCGGCCAGGTAGAGCAGCGGCAGGGCCAGCAGCGCCGCGGCCAGTCCCAATGCTTGCTGGCCCGCGTCGGGCGGGACGATTCGCCAGTGCAGGACAGCGGCGACGCCGAGCAGAAGAAAGGTAAAGTTGACGCTGAACTCGATTGCCTTGTCCAGCGCGACAGCGACCAGGGCGGCGCGACGCGGCACGCTGTGCGCTCGTTCGACGAGCAGAACTTGCAGCGGCTCGCCGCCGACGTGCGGGCCGGGCGTGAAGTAGCTCAGGCCGAAAACGGCCATCCGGTAGCCGAAAAGAGTAAGGAGAGGGACGCGATAACCCTGACCCCGCAGCAGGAACCACCAGCGGCCGGTAATGGCCAGTAGCACCAGCCCGTTGGCGACGATAAGAATGGCTATTTCCGACGGCCGCAGCTGCCGCATGGTGGCGACTACGTCCTCAAACGGAACGGCGCGCACGATAACGACCAGGAGCGCCGCGCCAAGCAGCCAAGGCGCGAGACGTAGCACCCGGCGCATCATTGACGACCTCCCAGGCGGCGGAATATGGTCCGTTCCTCAGCCGGCCAGAGCGCGAAAGGGCCCGGGCCCAGCAATTGCAGGAAGACGGTGGCGGTCAGGGCTAACCCGTTATCCCACCGCAATCCTTGGCTCGCTAGGTCGAAGCCGATGGGCAGGGCCAGGACGACAGACAAAAACCGCCCCAGCGCGCCCAGCCCCACCAACGGCGCGGCGACGACCGCCAGCAGCCAAACGACCGCCGCCCAGGCTTCCGGGGCGGGCAGGCCCCAGCCGGCAACCAGATCGCGCCACGGCGCCGGCGGCCATGACCGGTTGGCGATGAGGACGCTCACCATCGCCGTCACCAGCCCGGCCCGCCACAGCGGCGGCAGCGCCTGGGCAAACAGACGGTAGAGCGCGCCCTGCGCGCGCCGGTACGAGGCAGCAGCCGGGTCGAGCGCGCCACTGGTTACGAGCCAGTCGCGCAGAAAGCCGAGGCCGGTTGCCGCGGCAAATAGCGTTCCCGCAATGACCGCCATCGGCCGAGGGAGAATGGGCCACAGGACGACGCTTAGAAAGCCCATCTGGAACCCGGCGAATACGCGGCGGTGAGCACTAGGCGGCAGGTCGTGAATGGGGCGGCCGAGCCGTCGCCGCAGCCACAAGCCCAAGACGAATAGGTAGCGCGCCAAGCCAAGCGCCAGATACCAGGCCGGCAATTGCCCGAACGAGATGGCTAGCAGGATAACGACCAGCGTGCCCAGTCCGTCATATTCGATGTCGAGCACGCCGCCCAGTTCCGTCACGTGGTCGGCGCGGCGCGCCAGGTAACCGTCGAAGAAGTCGGCGATGTCAGTGACCGTATAGAGCAGGACGATGACCCAGGCCAGCGCTCCCGGCGGCCATGGACCGAACAGGAACCCGGCCAGCAAGCCGATGCATAGACCGCGGACAAGCGATAGACGATTGCCGGGGCCAAGCGCCGGCAGCAGTTCGACGTGGTCGGGGCGGTGGTTAGCCGGCAGGTGACGCCAGAGCATCCACAACTCGCCCGACAGGACGACGCCCGACAGGAGCAGCCAGCGCTCGCTCCACGGCCAGATCGGCCGCAGCAGAACGTAGAACCCGAGCCACGCCGCCAGCCACAGCAGGGCGGCGGCGAGCCAGGAGCGTCGGAGGTGGGTGAGGGCCATGCGTCGGTGGGTTAGTCAATCAGTGCGCCAGCCGGTCAGCAGGTCGGCCCAAGTTCGCCGGCCCATTACTGGCCCCCTGACCTGCTGAGCGCTGCTAACCGCTTGCTGCTCACCACCCCGCCGATCCCGGTTCGCCCTTGAAGGGCCCGGCCACGTCGTCGGTAATCCAGCCGCCATAAAAGCTGCCAGGCTGCGGCCGGGCGCGCTCGCCGTCGACAAGGCAGGCGTCCATTGGCGCGGCGTAGAAAGCCACGTGATCGCGAATGGCGGCGAAGTCGCGCGCCGGGTTGGGGTAGCCCCAGCCGGCGTTCTCGGCGCGGCGGCCGTCAACCTCAAGCGTGTAGTAGCGCGCCTCGCCCTTCCACTCGCAAAAGGAGCGGCCGTCCCCCGGGCGCAGGTACTCCGGCCGGATGTCGGCCAAAGGGATGTAATAGACCGGCGGATGGCTTGTCTCCAGCACCCGCACGGCGTGGTGCGTATCGGCGACAACTTCGCCGTTAAAGATGATCTGGATGTGTTTGGCGGTCGGTTCGACACGCGGCGGGCGCGGATAGTCCCAGACAGACTCCTGGCCAGGCGCGACCGGATTGGGTGTTGGTTTCAATTTAGCCTCTTGTTGCTACCGTGTGCTGGCGTTTTGGCGACGGGCAATATCGCCGTCGGGCCGGCCAGGCTGACGGGATTATAGACAGAGACAGAAGGCCAGCGCCACTCACGCGCAGCCGATGGAACCGCGCGGCCGCCGCCGGGGTATCATGTCATGTAAGCGCACATGAGGTGTACCCATGAAGAAGATAGCCTTGTTCATCTGCCTGTTGTTGCTCGCTGCCTGCGCCGCGCCCGCGGTCGAGTTGGCTGTGGATTCCTCTTTGCCCACCGTGGTGGCCTCTGCGCCGCCGGCGACGGGAACGAGCGCGCCCCCGCCCGCCCCAACCTTGACCGCAACCCCCGCTCCGGTTGCCAGTGTCCTGATGGTCGGCTGGGACAAAACGCTCAAGAGCGGTGTTATCCGCGCCATCGACCCGGCGACGGGACAGGACGTTGCCGGCCGCGCGCCTATTCCCTTCGTCGCCGGTCGCGATCAGTTGTACGACGTGCCCGATGCGCTGTCGGCCGACGGGCAGCGCGCCGCCATATTCGAGCTGGACGGGTCGATTTGCCGCGGCTATGCCGGCGGGTCAGCGTGCTATTGGCGTTCGGACGCCGTGCACGTGATCGATGTCAGGTCGTGGACAGCGCGGCTCGTGCCGCTGCCGGCCGGCGGCTGGGTGGGGCCGCTCGCTTTCAGCCCCGATGGGGCGACGCTGGCGGTCGGCGTCCAGACGGGCGACGGCGACCAACTCCTGCTGATTGACGTGACTCGCGGCGAGGTCGCGGCGCAGACGGGCCTGGCCTTCGAGCCTGCCGAGGTTGGCTTCGGCGACGGGGGCCGGACGCTCGTCGTCTACGGCCAGCCGCCGGGCGAGGAGCCGGGCGTGACGCGGCCCGGCGCGCCGCAAGTCGCCCTGCTCGATGCGACCTCCCTCACCGTCAAATGGGAGGCAACGCTGGACGAGGTCACCAGCGGCTTCTGGTGCAGCGCCAAATGCGACGAGGAGCACGGCGTGCAGGAAACGGCCATGTGGACGCCGGGCGTTGCCCTGTCGCCCGACGGTGACACGCTCTACATTCTTCACGCCGATGACGACCGGCTGACCGTCGTCGATCTGGCGCGCCAGTCCGTCCGCAACCTGACCCTCAGCGCCCCGCAGTCGTGGCTTGAGCGGCTGCTGGCGGCCACGGCCGGCGTCGCCCACGCCAAGGGGCCGATGAACGGCACGACGCGCAGCGTGGCTCTATCGCCCGACGGGACGCGCCTCTACGCCACCGGCTACTCGGTCCGCTCGGACGTAGACCTGTCGGGCAACTGGACGTTGAATGAGGACCAACTGCCGTTGCAGGTCATCAACCCGTCGACGGGCATGGTGCTGGCGCAGCGCGAGGTCGACGCCCAGACGGTCAGGCTAACGCCCGACGGCGGGCGACTGCTCTTGGGAGGCTGGACGGAGCGCGGGCCGGTGACCCGCGTGCTGGATGCGAAGACGCTGGCCCCCATCGCTGACGTGACCGGGCCGGATGTGGTCTTCACGTTGGACAGCGCGGGCCAGGCGCGGATTGTCGGCCAGCCGTTCTATGACCAGCCGGCGGTCATGAGCGTCCTCGACCCGACCAGCCTGAAGTCGGCGGCTGAATGGCGCGTCGACGGCCCGGCCTCGTGGCTGGAGCGTTAGGAATTAACGCCAAGAGGCGAAGAATTAACGCCAGGACGCGAAGACGCAAAGACTCTGTAAACCGTTCTTTGCGTCTTTGCGTCTTTGCGTTGATCTCTTCGTTGTCCATCCCGTGCCGTCACCCTATACTACCGTTGCGCGCCCGCGCGGTGACTTCGATAACCAGCATCACGGGAGGCAACGGTGAACGATCTGGCAGCGCTGCGGCGCTTCTCCTACAAAAAGACATTCATCATCGGTTTCGGTTTCCTGGGCATCAGCATCGTCTGGCCCATCTTCAATCAGTTCGTGCCCATCTTCTTGCAGGCGGGCAACTCCGAGTTCACGGCGCAACTGCTGGCCGAAGGGCGCGCTGTGCCCGATATCGCCGGCTTCGGCCTGTCGCCGACGCTCGCGCTTTTCATCCTTACCTGGGATAACCTGATCAACATCTTTGTCCAGCCCTGGGTGGGCGCGCGCAGCGACCGGACGTGGACGCGTTTCGGCCGCCGCAAGCCGTGGATTCTCCTGGGCTTACCCATCGCTGTCATCGGGTTTGCGCTGCTGCCCTTCGCGCCGACAGCGCTGGCCCTGGCCGTCTTCGTGCTCATCACCAACTTCGGCATGGCCCTATTTCGCTCGCCGACCGTGGCCTGGCTCGGCGACCTCTTTCTGCCCGACGACCGCAGCAAGGCCAATGGCATCATCAACCTGATGGGCGGCATCGGCAGCCTGATCGCGTTTGTGATTGGCGGCCTGCTGTTCAACAACCTCGGCCGCGCCGCGCCCTTCATTGCCGGGGCCATCTTGCTCATCGTGGCCATGGTCGTCGTCCTCTATGCCGTGCGGGAGCCGCAGGAGCGCCCATCTGACGCGGAGAGCGAGGACATCGGTTCGGTGCGCGACAGCGTGCGGCTGCTGCTGAATGATCCGCAGCGCAGCGGCGTCACCGTGCTGCTGGCCATCCTGCTGTGGTTCATCGGTTTCACAGCGCTGGAGGCGGGTCTATCCTCCTTTGCGGTGTTCACCCTAGGGATCGCTCCCGGTACGGCGTCGATCTATGCCGCGGCCATCAGCCTGTCGTTCCTGGTGTTCGCCTGGCCGGCGGGCGTGGCCGGCACGCGCTACGGCCGCCGCGGTGTCATCCTCGTCGGCCTGACCGGGCTGGTGGCGGTGCTGGCGCTGGCTTACTTCGTCATCCAAGGCGCGGCGACGTTCATCGTCATCCTCGTGCTGGCCGGCCTGTTCTGGGCGCTGGTCAACGTCAACAGCCTGCCGCTGGTCTATGACTGCGGCGACGACCGCTGCATCGGCTCTTACACCGGCCTGTACTACTTCGCGTCGCAACTGGCGGCCGTCATCGGGCCGACGACCGGCGGGGCGCTGGTCGACGCCCTTGGCAACCAGTACCGCTGGCTCTTCCCGTTCGCGGCCGTGTTCATGGCCCTGGCCTGGCTGGCGATCGTGCGGCTGCGCCAGCCAAAGCCCGCTCTGGCTATTTAATGGCGCTTGTGCCGCCGCCTGACCAACTGCGTCGCGCCGGCGCAGGAGATGCCTCGACCATCGCCCACGTGGTCAACGCCCACTCGCTGGCTGTCGTTGGCACGCGGCGGGCGCT
Source organism: uncultured Ardenticatenaceae bacterium (assembly GCA_964608255.1). Classification (GTDB taxonomy): domain Bacteria; phylum Chloroflexota; class Anaerolineae; order Promineifilales; family Promineifilaceae; genus Promineifilum. The sequence goes on along the minus strand of CAZSOD010000010.1, from coordinate 459 downwards.
CATCGATGCTGACGGTGACCTGCGCCTGGCGCGCTACATGCCCTCCTTCGCCGAGCAATATCTGGCGAGTACCGGCGATGGCGAACCGGGCGCGTTCTTCTACCTCGTCGCCCGGCCGCCCCACGTGGTCATTGAGCTTGGCTGCTACCTGCCGCCGAGTTCCCGCTCGGCTGCCCAGGCAACCCTTGTCTGGCTGGAGCAGCGCGCCCGGGAATTGGCGCAGGCGGCCCCGCCGGACGCGCGGGCAGTCCTCCAATGTACGCTGCTGGCTGACGATGGTGTTGCCACCGACCTGATGGCGGCGCGCGGCTTCGCGGCCGTGCGCGAATGGGTGCACTTTGAGCTAGACCTGTCCGCCCCGCCGGTTGTCACCGTGCCCGATGGGGTCGTCATCCGGCCGATGGACCCGGGGCGGGATTGGCCGGCCGTTGGCGCGACGATGGATGAGGCCTTTGCCGA
>CAZSOD010000009.1:0-53900 GCA_964608255.1 uncultured Ardenticatenaceae bacterium | reverse complement strand
ACGCTGAGCCGATCAGCCTCTACTGCGCCGACGAGACCGACGGCGAATCGCTGCGGGCCTGCGAGCAGGTCACTGAATCGCTTTTGGCTTACGAAGTTGGCGGCACCGCCGTTGAGCCGGCCCTGGCGACGGCCTGCACCCCGAACGAAGACCTGACCGTCTGGACGTGCACTCTGCGCGAGGGCGTCACTTTCCATGACGGATCGGCCCTCGACGCGAATGACGTTGTGATGTCGTACGTGGTCCAGTGGGATGCATCGAACCCGCTGCACGTTGGCAACACCGGCGCCTACTCCTACTTCTCGGCGCTGTGGGGTGGCTTCCTGAACGCCCCGCCGGCTGAGTAATCGTTAACCGCACGCGGGCGCACGCTCGCCCGCTAAGCACATGAGGCAGGCGGGATGGATGGTTGCCCATTCATCCCGCCTGCTGCTAATTGACAAGCCAGGCTGAAGCGCGAAACGAAACGGGGGCTTTGCATGACTCAATACACCGTCCGTCGTCTACTTGCGGCCATCCCTGTCGTGCTGGGCGTGTTACTGGTCACGTTCGCCCTGGCCCGCGCGATCCCCGGTGAGCCGTGCACAGCGATGTTCGGCGAGAAGGCCACGCCGCAAGTGTGCGCCATCTTTAACGCTGAGAAGGGCCTCGATAAGCCCGTCACCACTCAGTTCCTCATCTTCGCCCGCGACATGATTCGCGGTGACTTCGGCGACTCCATCCGCTTCAAACGCCCCGTGATGACCATCCTCATTGAGCGTCTGCCGCAGACGGTTGAGTTGGGCGTGTCGGCGGTTCTGATCGCTGTATCGCTCGGCATCCCCCTCGGCATTATCTCCGCCTTGCGGCGGAATTCGCCGGTTGACGTGGCCACCATGATTGGAGCCAATATCGGCGTTTCCATGCCGGTTTTCTGGCTGGGTCTGATGCTGGCCTACATTTTCGCCTTACTTCTAAAGGACACTCCCTTTCAATTGCCACCCAGCGGCCGCCTTTCGGCCGGGGTAAACCCCATCCCGTTCTACGAGGTTTACGGCTGGCAGTTGACGGAAGGCACGATTACCGCCAGTCTGGCGGAGTTCGCCAGCAATTTTTACATCTTCAATTCGATCATCACTGGCGCTTGGACTGTCCTGGCCGACGCCGTTCGCCACCTGATCTTACCTGCCGTCGCTCTGGGAACCATCTCGCTGGCGATTATCGCCCGCATGACCCGCTCGGCCATGCTCGAGGTGTTGGGCCAGGACTACGTGCGCACGGCCAAGGCCAAAGGATTGCGCCAACGCAAGGTGGTTATGAAGCACGCCTTCCGCAATGCGCTTCTGCCCATCGTTACCATCATTGGCCTTCAGTTTGGCCTTGTGCTCAGCGGCGCCATTCTGACGGAAACCATCTTCGGGCTATCGGGGGTCGGCCGCAGCCTCTACGAGGCCATTACGGCGCGCGACTACCCAATCATCCAGGGCTTTGTCGTCGTCATCGCCATCGGCTATGTGCTGGTCAATCTGATCGTCGACCTGTCCTACGCCATCCTGGACCCGCGCATTCAACTGGACTAGCACCGATGTCAACCTTGAGCGAGCCGCCCCCTGTCGCAACCCTGCCGCCGTTGGATAACGCCGCCGAAGGTAGCATCGGCGACTACCGCGCCAACAGCCTCTGGCGACTGACTTTCCGCCGCCTGTTCCGGCAGCGTTCGGCTGTCGTCGGCCTTGTCCTCCTCATACTGCTACTCTTCAGCGCCGCCTTCGCGCCCCTGATCGCGCCCTACAATCCGGAAAAACCGCTTATTGGGGTCGAAGACGTGAAGAAGCGGCAAGGCCCCTGCATTCATCTGCTAGGCTGCTCGGCCGATCAGCCCCAGCACATTATGGGCATTGACGGCAACTTCCGCGACGTATTCAGCCGGATCATCTATGGCACGCGCGTATCGCTCTACGTTGGTCTACTGACCGTCAGCTTCGCCGTCATCACGGGAACGCTTCTGGGGGCCGTCGCCGGTTTCCTGGGCGGCTGGATCGATAACGTCATCATGCGTATTCTGGATGTGGTATTGGCCTTTCCCTTCCTGCTGCTGGCCATCGCTATAGTCAGCGTTCTTGGACCGGGTCTTACCAATGCCATGCTGGCGATCGCCATCATCAGCATCCCCATTTACGCCCGCGTGACGCGGGCCAGCGTTCTGTCCGTGCGCCAGATGGACTTCATCGAGGCCTCGCGCGCGTTGGGAGCCAGCAACTGGCGTATCCTCTTCGGCCGCATCCTGCCTAATGCGCTGCCGCCGCTCATTGTCGTTGCCACACTGGGCATCGCCACGGCTATCCTGGACACCGCCGCGTTGTCGTTCATCGGTCTGGGCGCGCAGCCGCCCACGCCGGAGTGGGGCTCCATGCTGGCAATCGAGCGCAATCAGGTCTTCAGTGCGCCGCACCTGGTGTTTTTTCCCGGCCTCGCGATCATGGTAACGGTGCTGGCCTTCAATCTGCTGGGCGACGGCCTGCGCGACGCGCTGGACCCCCGGCTGGTGCATGGCAGCGGAGTTGCGAAGGAGTGATTGCGGATCGCCGGTCGCTTTGGGCGATTGGTGGGGGCAAAAGACCCCAGGCAAAAGGGGACGGCACGACAAGCGGCCCGGATACTCTCCGGGCCGCTTGCGTTATTGGCGGCTTTACGCCGTGGCCTGTCGCCGGGTTACTAGGCCAGCAACGCCGCGGCCGCTAGGCTATCGGCTCGCCGGTATAAGGCTCTATGTCGGTCGCTTCCGGCCCCTTGGCGCGCGTCTCTACGTCGTAGAGGACCCACTGGCCCTCCTCATAGCCCTCTGCCTCGCCAACCGTGGCCGACTTATGGAAGAAAATCTCCTCGCCCGCGCCGCGAACGATAAAGCCGTAGCCTTTCTTCTCGTTATACCACTTCACCCGGCCAATGTACTTGCCCGTCTCCGGATCGATCTGGATGGTCTCCGGGCCGACGATCTCCGGTTCGCGTTCTCGTTCGCGTGGCGGAGCAGCCGGGCCAGCATACGGCTGCTCCTGGCGTGGCTCGCGCGGTTCGCGTGGCTCGCGCGCCGGGCGCGCCGTCTCTGCCACCCTGGGCAACTGGCCCAAATGCGCCGGGTCAATGGGCAAACCGGCCTGGCTCAGCCGGCGCTGCATCTCCACCGTAAAGACGAACTGCTCGCCATTCTCGTTCTCTTCCCACCGATCTCGAAAGTTCATGTTTCGCTCCAGTTGTATCGTCGCAAAAGCACTTGGGATGGCGCGGATGAGCGGCCGCCATCAGGCATATGGCCGGCGCCAACCGCTTCCTTTCTGCGCGTCAGGCTTCCTTCTTGGCCTTGCTCCGCTTCTTCCCCGCTTCCGTGGCGGGTGTCGCCTTTTTCTCGCCTGAGCCATTGGCCGTCAGCAAGACGACACCGGTCACACGGGCTTTGGCCGCCAGCGCCAGGGCCGGGCCGGGCCGGACTGTGCGCGTGCCGACCGGGGTATCGCCCAAGCCTAGTTTCTTGGTCACGCCGCCGCTGGTGGTCACGATTAAGTTAGTGCCCCTGGTGAGCAGCGCCGCGGCTACAACCTCCGACGCCCCCTTCGGCAAGCGCATATTGATCACGCCCTGCCCGTAGCGGTTCTGTAAGGGATACTCGTCAATCGGGGTAGCCTTCGCCAGCCCGTTGTCGGTGATGCTCCACAGAAAGCTGTTGGGGGCCACGAGGTCCATGCCAACCACACCATCCGTCTCGTTGTCGAGTTTTATGCCCATCACGCCGGCCGCCGGCAGGCCCATCGGCCGCACCGTGTCTTCGCTAAAGCGAATCGCCAGGCCACTCGACGTCGCCAGCAGCACTTCGTTTTCGCCGGTCGTCATGCGCGCCCAGCCCAGGGCATCATCCTCAGCCACATTCATGATCGTAAATGGCTCGGTCGTCACACCGGGTAAGTCTTCCAAACGTATGCGCTTGACCACGCCGGCCAGGGTTGTTAGGAACAAATAGCCTGGCGGACGGTCGCCGTTCCCGGCCAGCACCAAAGCTCCGGCCAGATAGTCCTCACGGCTGAGCGGCGAAATCTCGGCCGCCGGCTTGCCCTTACCAATTTCATCCGCTTCAGGCACGCGGTGGACGGGCAACCCCACCGCCCGGCCGCCAGCAGTCACAAGGTACAGTGTGTCGCGGGTGCTGGCCCGCAGCAATGACGCTGGTTGCTCCAGCGGCTTGCGGGCGATGGGGGGCGGGTTTCCACCGGGAAAGCGACCGATCGTGCCTTTCTCGCCGATCATGATCCAGACCGGCTCGTTCGGCAACAGACCATCGCTGGTCAGCACCTGGCCTTCAACCGTTTCCACAATCTGCGTGCGCCGCTTATCGCCGAATTTCTCGCCGACCTCAAGCAGTTCTTTCTTGATCTGGGCGCGCATCAACTCCGGATGAGCCAGCAGCTTTTCCAGTTCCTTTATAAGCGCCAGCTTCTCCTTGTACTCGTCCTGGATTTTCTTGCGCTCCAACGCGGCCAAACGGCGCAATTGCATATCGAGGATAGCGCCGGCTTGCGCCTCGCTCAGTTTGAAGCGCTCCACCAGGTTCGTCCGGGCGGTATCGGCCGTCCGCGAACGCCGGATCAGGTCGATGACCTCATCAAGGTGGTCGAGGGCTACGAGCAGCCCTTCCAGGATATGAGCGCGTTGGCGGGCTTTTTCCAGGTCGAAGACGCTGCGGCGGCGCGCCACTTCCAGCCGGTGTTCCAGATAGACGCGCAGCGCTTGCTTCAGCGTCAGCACGCGCGGCTCGCCATTGACCAGCGCCAGAATCGAGATACTGAACGTCGATTGCAGCGGTGTGAGGCGAAAAAGTTCGGCCAGCACTTCTTCGGCGGCTACGGTGCGCGTCGTCTCGATGACGATGCGCAGGCCGCGCCGGTCGGACTCGTCGCGCAGATCGGTCAGTCCTTCCAGCCGCCCCTCGCGGTGCAGGTCGGCAATGCGACCGAGCAGGTTGGTCTTGTTGACCTGATAGGGCAGCTCGGTAATGATGATGCGCGACTTATTGCGCTCCATTTGCTCGATGTGGGCGCGAGCGCGAACAACGATGCGACCGCGGCCGGTGGCGTAGGCACTGGCGATGACGTCGGCATCATCCCCCTCGGCGCGGTGGCGGGCAATGAGGCCACCCGTCGGAAAGTCCGGCCCCTGAACGAAACGCATCAGGTCGTTGACGGAGATGTCGTCGAGCTGTTCCCAGTTGTCAAGCATGAAGACCAGCGCGCCAACGATCTCATTCAGATTGTGGGGAGGAACGCTCGTAGCCATGCCGACGGCGATGCCCGACGCGCCGTTCACCAGCAGGTTGGGCAGCGTAGCCGGCAGGACGCTCGGCTCCTTCAGCGAGTCATCGAAGTTCGGCTCAAAGTCGATGGTTTCTTTATCGATGTCGGCCAGCAAATCGTAGCCAGCGGCCGACATGCGCGCCTCGGTATAGCGCATGGCCGCGGCCGCGTCGCCGTCGATGGAGCCAAAGTTACCCTGGCCGTCAACGAGCATGTAGCGCATGGAAAAGTCCTGGGCCATGCGCACCATTGCCTCGTAGACCGATTGGTCCCCGTGGGGGTGGTATTTGCCCAGCACTTCGCCCACGACGCGGGCAGACTTCTTATAGGGGCTATCCGGACGCAGCCCCATGTCATACATGGCGTAAAGGATGCGTCGCTGGACGGGCTTCAGGCCGTCGCGGGCATCAGGCAGCGCGCGCGCAACGATGACGCTCATCGCGTAGCTCAGATACGACTCGCGCATCTCCTGATCGATATTGACTTGCTTGATTAGTCCGACTTCCATGGTGGCACAGTTCTTCGATCGGAATTAGCCCCCGATCGACTGAATATTTGTTCTAGTTTGACCCAAATATAGGCAATTCGGGGCCGCATGTCAAACCGCGATGACGCCCGTCGCCAGCTATTTGATGAGTTTTCTCTCTGAAAACGCGGCTAGCGGGCGGGAGGGGCTACTACCAGGGCTCCGGTTCAGCTACGTAGACGACGCCGTCCTCCACCTTGACCGCGTGGGTCGGAATGGGGTCGGTCGCGGGCAGCCGCGTCACTTTCCCCGTCCGCACGTCAAAACATGCGCCGTGGCGGGGACACTCGATTTGATGGTCGTGCAGTTCCCCGTCTTCCAACGGTCCCCCATCGTGGGTACAAAGGTCGGCAATGCAATAAAACTCGCCCCCGATATTGAGAACGATCACTGTGTCATCTTCAAAATCGTAGTGGATACGTCCGCCAGGCGGAAGCTCTTCAACGCGAGCAACGGGCACGAAATTAGTCATGGTTGCGCATTGCGCCGGGATCGGGAATGCCGTAGGCCCCGGCCTTGAGGACTTTAAGCGACAGGAGAGCGCACTTCACCCGGGCCATGCTGAGCGGAACGCCGACAAGTTCGAGGAGTTGCTCGCTGGTAAATGCCTTGACCTCTTCCAACGTCTTGCCCTTGATCTCTTCGGTCAGCAGCGAGGCCGAGGCCTGGCTGATGGCGCAACCGTCGCCCGACCAGCCCACCTCGGCCACCCGGCCGCTCTCGTCCAACCGGACGTCAATGCGGATGACGTCGCCACAGAGGGGGTTGTCTTCCTCGTAGGTGAAATCGGGGTGTTCGAGCGGTCCGTGGTTCAACGGATGCTCATAGAGGTCGATGATCTGCTCACGGTAGATGCTGGCGTCCATCGCCGATGCTCTCCCTTGCGGCATCCCAAATCCAAGGGATGCGCTAATCGCGCGCTAGTCTAAACACTTCCCGGACGCGACGCAACCCGGCGCTGAACTTGTCGATCTCAGCGAAGGTAGTGTGGATGTAGAAGCTGGCGCGGGCCGATGCGCCGATGCCCAACCTGTGGTGCAGCGGCATAGCGCAGTGGTGGCCGGCGCGAACGGCGATGCCATCCTTATCAAGGATTTCCGCAATGTCGTGCGGGTGAACGCCGTTCAGCGTGAAGGCGGCCAGACCGACACGCTGCGTGCCCGGCGGCCCTAGCAGATGCACGCCGGGGATCTCGCTCAGTGACTCCAGAGCGTAGTGGGTGATGGCCTGCTCGTGTTCCAGGACAGCATCCATGCCCAACCCGTCGAGATAATTCACGGCCGCGCCCAGCCCGATCGCCTCGGCAATGCGCGGGGTGCCCGCCTCGAACTTCCACGGGAGATCATTGGGCGTGAAGCCATCAAACGTGACGCGGCGGATCATGTCGCCGCCGCCCATAAACGGGGGCATCGCTTCCAGCAGTTCGCGCTTGCCATAGAGGACGCCAATGCCTGTCGGCCCGCACATCTTGTGCGCCGAGAAAGCCATAAAGTCACAGTCGAGCGCCTGGACATCGACCGGCGTGTGGGGCACAAGCTGCGCGCTGTCGACCATCGCTACCGCGCCGACCGCATGGGCAGCATCGACCAGCCGGCGCACTGGATTGAGCGTTCCCAGGACGTTTGAAGCGGCCGTGAAGGAAAATAGTCTCGTCCGCTCGGTCAGGTAGTCGTCCAGCCGATCCAACTCCAACGTTCCGTCGTCTCGGACCGGCAGGTAACGCACCGTTGCGCCCCGTTCCGCGGCCAGGATTTGCCACGGCACGATGTTGGCGTGGTGCTCCATCTCGGTCAGCAGGATTTCGTCGCCCGAACCCACATTGGTCCGGCCCCAGCTATAAGCGACGAGGTTGAAGCCCTCGGTTGCGTTGCCAACGAAGATGACTTGCTCTGGCGCAGGCGCGTTGATGAACTCCGCCACGCGAACGCGGGCCGCCTCGTAGGCCGTCGTCGCCATTTCGCTCAGCCTGTGCACCCCGCGGTGAACGTTGGCATGAATGGTGCGATAGTAGTCATCCATCGCCTGGATCACTGCCGTCGGCTTCTGGGACGAGGCGGCGCTGTCGAGGTAGACAAGCGGCACGCCGGGGTAAACCTCGGTGGCCAAAATGGGGAAGTCCGCCCGGACGCGGTCTAGGTCGTACACGTCTTCTCCGAGTTGTCAGTTGCCAGGTGCCAGCTGGCCGGCTAGCTGCTAACTGGCAACTAACTTACTGCTGCTTGGACGGATTCTCGATCGGCACCCCGACCAGGTTGCCCCACTCCGTCCAGGAGCCATCGTAGTTGCGGACGTTAGGATAGCCCAGAAGGTAGGTCAACACAAACCAGGTGTGCGAACTGCGCTCGCCAATGCGGCAGTAGGCGATGACGTTCTTGTCGGCCGAAAGGCCCTGCTCGCCCTCATAGAGAGCGCGCAACGCTTCCTCGGACTTAAAGGTTCCGTCCTCGGCCACGGCGCGGCTCCACGGAACACTGACCGCGCCCTTGATATGCCCACCGCGCAGCGCGCCTTCCTGGGGTGATCCGGGCATATGCAGCAGTTCGCCCCGGTACTCCTGCGGGCTCCGTACATCCACCAGCGGTTGCCCGGCGGTCACGTGGGCCAGCACCTGGTCGCGGAAGGCGCGAATCTTGTAGTCAGCGCGGGCCTGGGGCTTGTAGTGAGTCGGCGGAAAGCTGGGCTTCTCTTTGGTCAGTTCGCGCCCCTCGGCGATCCATTTCTGACGGCCGCCGTCCATAATGCGGCAGTCCTCGTGACCAAACAGCTTGAACACCCAGAATGCATAGGTTGCCCACCAGTTGTTCTTGTCGCCGTAGAAGACAACCGTCGTATCGTTGGCAATGCCAGCGCGAGACATGAGCGCGGCAAACTGCTCTTCATTCAAGTAATCACGCCGGATAGCATCATTCAGGTCCGCCACCCAGTCAATGTGAACCGCATTGCGGATGTGCCCGGTACTATAGAGCAGCACATCTTCGTTCGATTCCACCAGGCGGATCTCACCGGTGCGGTGCAGGTTATCGGCTACCCACTGTGTTGTGACTAGCACGTCATTGCTAGGGAAGTCTTGTTCGGCCATGGTGTTGTTTGTTCTCTTCCTTCGCCTACAGTAGGGGCGGGTCAAAGACCCGCCCCCCTTGCGACAAGATTCGCCTATGTAGTGGGCGGGTCTGAGACCTACCCGTTTCAACAGGACTGGCAGATGCGTCAGTCACCTGACTTACCGCCGGCGCGAGAGAAACCCACCTCGCACCTGCGGCAGCCTTGTGAAAGGGCCACAACCGCTAACCAACTTTCTCCAGGATGCGGTCGAAGATGCGCGTCCGCACCCCCTCGAACGGGATGCGCTGCATGATCGGGTCGAAGAAACCCTGGATGACCATACGAATGGCCTCCGTCTTCGGTATTCCACGGCTCATTAAATAGAACACCTCTTCCTCGTCCAGCTTGCCGATGGTCGAGGCATGGGTGCAGCGCACGTCGTCGGCCTGAATCTCCAGACCGGGGATGGAGTCGGCGCGCGCCGATTTATCGAGCATTAGGTTGCGGTTTGCCTGAAAGCCGTCGATGCGCTGAGAATCAGGTAGCGCCTTAATCATACCCTGCCACACCGAGCGCGAGTGGTCTTTCAGCGCACCCTTATAGAGGAGGTCGCTGGTGGTATCCGGCGCATTGTGGTTCTGCTGGGTGTCCAGATCGATGTGCTGGCGCCCGTTGGTGAAGAAGATGCCCGACATGCGCGCCCATGCGCCGGGCGCGTCCAGTTCGGTCGTCTGAAAGGCCTTGGTCAGGCGTGTGCCCATGACACTGGTGATCCAGTCAAGCTTGCCGTCGCGGCCGACGCGGCCGCACTCGTGGTTGAACTGCCACACGTTCGACCCAAAGTCTTGGAGCGCGGCGTAGCGCAGACTGGCCCCATCGCCAACGATCAGCTCGATGGCCCCGTTGTGGAAAGCCTGGCCGTCGCCGGCGGGCGAGGCGTACTCGTCCATGAATGTCGCTTCCGAGTTGGTGTCCAGCACGACGAGGGTGTGGGTGAAGGTGCGGCCGTTAGTTGCCCAGAGCGCGCTGTGAAGCGGCGCGGCGGCGGCGACGTTGCGCGGCACGTAGAGGAAAACGCCGCCCTTCCAGAAAGCGCCGTGCAGCGCTGCAAACTTACCATCCTCGGGGCGCACGGCGTGGGTCATGAAGTGCTTGCGAACCAGATCGCCATGCTCGCGGACGGCCGTATGCATGTCACAGAAGATGATGCCCTGCGCGCGCAACTCGTCACTCAATTCGTAGTCTTTGACTACGCCGTTGACCTCGACCAGCACGCCGCCCGGCGCGTCCTCAGTCAACTGGGCGCCAAGGTATGACGGAATACCGACACCATTGGCGACGCTTCCGTTGCCATTGAGCGACGGACCAAACGAGTCCAATTTGAAGCGGCGAATGTCTGTCCGCCGCCAGGCCTCATGCCCAGTTGTAGGCAGTGGTAGTGAGGCATAAACCTCCCACGCTTGCAGACGAAAGTCGAGCATCCACTGCGGCTCTTTGAGCGACGATGACAACTGAACGACAGCGTCGCGGGTGAAAGAAAGCAACTCAGCCAATGCTGCCCTCCATCTGTAGCTGAATCAGGCGATTCATTTCAATGGCGTATTCCATCGGCAGTTCTTTCACCAGCGGTTCGATGAACCCGTTGACGATCAGAGCATTGGCTTCGTCTTCGGGAATGCCCCGGCTCATCAAATAGAAGAGCTGTTCCTCGCCCACCTTGCTGACCGACGCCTCATGGCCGATGGTAACGTCCTGCTCGTTGATTTCGATGTAGGGATAAGTGTCGGAGCGGCTATGCTCATCGAGCAGCAACGCATCGCAAACGACGTTGGATTTGCAGTCATAGGCGCCCTCGGCGACCTTGAGCAACCCGCGGTAGGAAGCGCGGCCGCCGGCCTTGCTAATCGACTTGGAGATGATTCGGCTGCTCGTGCGCGGGGCCATATGGACAACTTTGCCACCCGCGTCCTGATGCTGCCCCTTGCCGGCGAAGGCGATGGACAGGATTTCGCCGTGAGCGCCCTCGCCCATCAAGTAGACCGCCGGATACTTCATCGTCACCTTGGAACCCAGATTGCCGTCTACCCACTCCATCGCCGCGTTCTCGTAAGCCATCGCTCGCTTGGTGACCAGATTGTATACGTTGGTCGACCAGTTCTGGATGGTCGTGTAGCGGCAGCGACCGCCCTTCTTGACGATGATCTCAACTACGGCCGAGTGCAGCGAGTCAGTCGAGTAAATGGGCGCGGTGCAGCCCTCCACGTAGTGGACGTAGGCCCCCTCGTCGACGATGATCAGCGTTCGTTCGAACTGGCCAACGTTCTTGGCATTGATGCGAAAGTAGGCCTGCAAGGGCATATCAATGTGAACGCCCGGCGGAACGTAGATAAAACTACCACCCGACCAGACGGCCGTATTCAGCGCGGCAAACTTGTTGTCGTTGACGGGAATCACGGTCGAAAAGTACTCACGAACGAGATCAGGATACTGGGCCAGCCCGTCGTCCATGCCCAGAAAAATGACGCCCTTCTCTTCGAGTTCGCGCTTGATGTTGTGGTAGACAACCTCCGACTCGTACTGCGCGGCCACGCCGGACAGGAACTTCTGCTCCGCCTCCGGAATGCCCAGCTTGTTGAACGTATCCTTGATGTAGCCGGGCACATCTTCCCAGTTATCTTCCTGCCGCTCGCTGGGCTTGATGTAGTAGTAGATGTCGTCGAAGTTGATGCCGGACAGGTCAGCGCCCCACTCCGGCATCGGTCGCTCCAGGAAATGCCGGTAGGCACGGAGACGGATTTCAAGCATCCACTCCGGCTCGCCCTTCATCGCCGACATACGCCGGATAACGTCTTCGCTCAGACCCTTCTCGGCCTTGTAGACGTAATCTTCAGCGTCGGCAAAGCCGTACTTGTGGGCATAGTCCTCGTTAACACCCGCCAGGAGCTCGTTTTCGGTCAGGTCCCGTTCCAGGATGTCAGCCATTTACGCCACCTCCGCCGTACCGTATTTCTCGCGCAACCAGTCGTAGCCGTTCTCTTCCAGGTGCAGCGCTAACTCCGGACCGCCGCTCTCTACAATGCGCCCGTCAAGCATGATGTGCACTTTGTCGGGCTGAATGTAGTTCAGGATACGCTGGTAGTGGGTGATCACCAGGACACCCATGTCGTTAGCATCGTGCAATCGACTGGCCCCCTCAGCCACTATCCGCAACGCGTCAATGTCCAGGCCAGAGTCGGTCTCGTCCATGATGGCGATCTTCGGCTCCAGCATCGCCATTTGCAGGATTTCGGCCCGCTTCTTTTCTCCGCCTGAGAAGCCTTCGTTCAGGTAGCGGCCGGCGAATTTCTGATCGATGCCCAGAAAATCCATCTTCTCTTTCAACAGTCGGCGAAACTGGGGAATAGGCATGCCCGCATCTTCGGGGTTAAGCGCCTGACGGCGCGAGTTGATCGCCTGGCGCAAGAACTTGGCAACCGTCACGCCGGGGACGACGACCGGATACTGGAATGCTAGAAACAAACCTGCGCGAGAACGCTCATCGGCTTCCATTTCCAGAAGATCTCGCCCGTCGAATGTGGCCTGTCCGGCCTTAGGCTCATAAGCGGGATGCCCCGCCAGTGTATAAGCCAGCGTGCTCTTGCCGGAGCCGTTCGGCCCCATCAGGGCATGAATCTCGCCCTGTTTCACCTGCAAATCAATTCCCTTCAGAATGCGGTTCTCGCCCACATTCACGTGGAGATTGCTAATTTCCAACGCAACAGTCATTGTGTGATACGCTCCTCTGCCATAGTGACGCGCCAGTGTCGTTTGACAATAGCTTGACAGGAAGGATTATAGCATGGCGCCCTCGCTCCGTCAATAAGTATCATAAAAATGATAAAAATATTCGAAATTGACAGCGCTATCTCGCCTTGCTATAATGCGGTGTGAACGTAAAGCTGGCCCCAGGCCAGTCCGGTTAGTTTTGTGTCGCCGCGGCCGTGTGTCCGGCGAACTTCTGTATAGGTTTTGCAACGATAGCGCCTATTGCGCCCAGGGATATAAGCGGCGAGGTAAGTGAGTGGACGTCGAACCCGGCAAGAAAAAGAGAACGACGCGCGAGATCATTCTGCACACCATCAAGGCGTCGCCGCAGTCAACGGTCGAGGAACTGGCCGAGGCGGCCGACGTTTCGCCGGTCACCGTCCGGCACCACTTGAACGCCCTCCAGGCTGAGGGGGTTATCGAAGCGGCCAGCATTCGTCGCAAGGTTGGTCGACCCTACTACGTCTATTCCCTGAGCGAAAAAGGACAAGAGCTGTTCCCCAAGCGCTACGTTCGCTTGACGAGCCGGCTGCTGGACGAAATGAAAGGCCGCTTACCTCAGCCCCTCATCGATGACATCTTCAACGGCGTGGTAGCCAACGTGCTGGAAGAGCACCGTGGGGAGTTCGAGCATCTGCCGCTAGAGGGACGGTTCGACTATTTGGTCGCCTTGCTGGCCGAGGAAGGCTTCCTATCGACGTGGGAGAGAACCGATTCTGGCTATCGGTTAATCGAGTACAGCTGTCCTTATTTGTCCATCGGTAGCGCCCACGTGGAAGTGTGCAGCTTTGACCGCAAGCTAATCGACGGTATCCTGCAATTGCCGGTGCAACAAAATAGTTGCATGTTGCAGGGCGCGCCCTGCTGTCAATTCACGTTTGTCACAACCGTCCCCGTCGATGAGATTGGGCACGGCGGCGGCAACGGCTATCTGGAGAGAGTAAGATGATCGCGAGTAAGGAAGACGAATTGATCGAGGGGTTGCGCTCGGTAATCGATCCCGAAATCGGGCTCAACATCGTCGAGCTCGGCCTCCTTCGCAATTTGGAGATCGACGCGGAACGAGACCACGCCAAGATTACCATGATTCTGACGACACCCTTCTGTCCGTACGGCCCGCAACTCATCGAGCAGGTGCGCATGGTGGGCAACCAGATTATGCCTGGTGGCGTGGCGGTCGAGATCGGGACCGAGCTGTGGGACCCTTCCATGATGGAAGAGGGCGCGGGCGGAGATTGGGGGCTATTCTAAAAGTAGCGAGCTACGAGCAACCCGCCATGAGTCTATCCGCTTTCGCGGCTGGCGGCGTCGATGGGACGAGCGTGGGTCATCTTGATGAGGTCGGCCGTGCGCAGCCGCAACTGAAGACCCCGTTTTCCGGCACTTACACAGACACGCTCCAAAGTCGTGGCCGCGCCATCGATGTAAACAGCGAAGCCTCGATTGAGCAGCGCCAAGGCTGAGATTCCGCCCACTTGCAACCCGGTCAGTTCCTCCGCCTCGCGGTGGGTTGCCATCTTAAGCTTCTTCGCGCCAACGGCCGCGGCCAGCTTCTTCAGGTCAAGCTGTGTATCGGACGGGATCATCACCAGTAGCGGCTTCTTGCTTGGTTCCGGTGGGAGCACGACCAGCGTCTTATACACCTCCCGCGGCGGCACATTCAGCAGGACCGCAACCTCCACTGCATCGCGCGTATCGTCCTCGTACGTCAGCGCTTCATAAGGAATGCGCTTGCCTTCCAGGACGCGCATGGCCAGTGTCTTCTCCATCGGATTCCCTCTACTCAAGGTGTCCCAGCGCGCGTAAGGCGTCGAGAATGGGCATGTCATCGCTCATCGTCAGCGCTCCGGCCAGCCAGCGGCCGTTGCTACCCAGGAACACGTAGCGGTTACCGGCATGCCGCCCTTCGATCGGAATAAGCAACTGATCGACGTTACGCATGCGCACCGGCAGGTTGAAGCGAATATCCTGGGGGTAGTAGATCTCGACCACGGTCGCGGTCTCGTTGTACTCGCGCAGGGTATCCTCGCCCAGGCCAAGCGGCACAAAGTCGGTGTTGCTGAAATCGGCAAAGGCGGTGTCAAAGGCGGCGGTCAGTTCGTCAAAGCCGGCGTCGCCGGGCCGGTACTCTGTACTCTGGCCGGCCACACGCACGAGCACCCGCGACGGCTTGTATTCGGGCTGAACCGGTGAGAACCATAGCCAGTTGCCGGTATTCAATGCGCCGACGGCGTAAATGATAAGCAGAAGTACCGCTCCCACCGTCAGGAGCAAAGAACCCAGGCTGCCCCCCGGCCGATTGTCATGTTCGTTTCGCTGCACCCTGGCCTCGTTTTGTCCGCCGGTTGTCTATCCGGTAGACCCTACTAGAATAGCGTCGCGACTGCTAACTACGGGTCAAGTTCCCCGCGCAGCGCCCCGCGTCAACAACCAACTTATTATATCATTCGTCTTGCGGAGGCATGATGAGCGTTGCCACCCCCGACTGGGTCAAGGATGCCATTTTCTACCAAATCTTCCCGGATCGTTTCGCGCGCGACCCCAACGATACCAGCGCCGGCCCGGCGGGCATGGGCGTCACCCTGCAACCCTGGGGCAGCGAATGCACCCGCCACGGTTTCATGGGCGGCAACCTGGCCGGCATCATCCAGCGCCTGGACTACCTGATCGATTTGGGTATCAACGCTATCTACCTGAACCCCATCTTCGCCTCGGCCGCCAACCACCGCTACATCGCCCACGACTATTACCAGGTGGACCCGCTGCTCGGCGGCAATGTGGGCTTCACGCGCTTCCTCGACGCCGCTCACAGTCGCGGCGTGCGCGTGGTGCTCGACGGCGTATTCAACCATTGCAGCCGCGGCCTTTTCCAGTTCCACCACTTGCTGGAGAACGGAGCGGAGTCACCCTATGCGGACTGGTTTCACGTTTACGCCTGGCCCCTGAACGCGTATGCGGCCGACCAGCCGCCCAACTATGGCGCGTGGTGGAATGGGCCTTCGCTGCCCAAGTTCAATACCAACAACGAAGCGGTGCGCGAGTTCCTGTGGGACATCGCAACACACTGGTTGCGGCAAGGGATCGACGGCTGGCGACTCGACGTGCCGGACGAGATCGACGATGACGAATTCTGGCGCGAGTTTCGCCGGCGCTGCAAGGCCGTCAACCCGGAGGCCTACATCGTCGCCGAACTCTGGAAACCGGCTCAGCGCTGGCTCATCGGCGATCAGTTCGATGCACAGATGAACTATCTATTGACGCGGGCGGTGCTGGGTTATCTGGTCGGCCGCAAGCTGGATCAGACGCAGACCACGCCGATGGGCTACGGCCGGGTCATTCGTCGCGACGGGATCAGCTTTGCCAGAGAACTTGACCACATTTTCAACGGCCTGTACCACCCAGAGGTTACCCTCGTCCAGCTCAATATGCTGGGCAGCCACGACACGCCGCGCCTGATGACCCTGGCGAACGAGGACGCCACAACGGCCGCGCTGGCCTTCCTCGTCCAGATGACCGTCCCCGGCGCCCCTAATATTTACTATGGGGATGAGATTGGTCTGCCAGGCCGCACCGACCCGTTTTGCCGGCGCGCCTTCCCCTGGGATGAGCCGGAGACGTGGAACCATGCCCTGCGCGATGAAGTCAAGCGGCTGGCAACGCTGCGCCGCCGATCGGCTGCCTTGCGCCGGGGCGACTTCCGCATCGTCCATGCCGACCGCGCCGTCGCCGTCTACGAGCGTCGTTATGGCGCTGAGCGCGCCGTGATCGCAGTCAATGCCTCGCGCAAGCCGGCCAGGTTCACGCTGCCGCTCGATTACCCGCCGCTGGCTGAGCAGCCCGTAGGCGCGTCCGGCGGCGAGACGGTGTATGGCGGTCGCGAGGTGCGGGTCGGCCCGCGCAGCGGGCGCGTATGGGCGACGGAAATGTAGGACACGACGACCAACCAGCGGCCGTCGCTACTACTTCTTAGCCGGCCAGGAACGCCGCCAAGTCTGCCTTCAACCGCGCCAGTGATGGCGCGTGAATGTACATCATGTGTCCCGCTTCATACTCCGCCAGGCGAACGTTGCCACGCTGCGCCTCGTCTAGCGACAGGTGGTCGAGAGTATAGCGGGTCGCCAGATAGGGCGTCGCCAGGTCGTAGAGCCCGCTGGCGACAAAGACCCGCAAGTAGGGGTTCTGGCTTATCGCCTTGCGCAGTGTCTCGCCTACGTTGACGTACGCGTTCTGGTGCTCGCCAAACGTCCAGGGTTGCACCCTGTCACTGAGCACCTCGTAGGGCAGGTCGCTTTCGAAGCGCAGCTCGCGCCGCACATAGTCGTTCAACAGGCCCGTGTAGGGGCCTTGGATAAAGGCGTAGCTAGGGTCATACTCGAACCCCTCCCCCGCCGCATCCCGGTCAATGCCGGTGAAGCGACTGTCAAGCCGGCCCGCTGTCCGGCGCTCGGCGCGCAGTAGCTCTTTCACAAAGCGGTGGATGCCGACGCGCAAGTGGCAGCGCTCGATATAGTCAGCCGACAGGCCGGTGTAGGACGCCAGCCGCCGGGCAAGCGCGGCGCGATCGCCCGCGGCCAAGGTGTCGCCGCGCAGCAGCGCCAGGGCGTAATCGCCCAGCGCGAACGCCTCCACCTCGGCCAGCAGCGCCGGGAGTTCGGCCGGGACGTCAGAGCCGAGGCGGCCGTGATAGTGGGCGGTTGCGGCATAGGTAGGCAGGAAAAGCGGATAGGGCAGGTCGTTGCCGGGGGCGAAATCGAGCGTCATGAAGTTCAAGACGGTCGAAACCAGCATGATGCCGTTCAGATAGAGTCCATGCCGCTCCTGCAAGTAGCCGGCCAGGCCGGCGGCGCGGGTCGTGCCATAACTCTCGCCAATCAGGTAGCGCGGCGAGGCCCAGCGGCCATAGCGCGACACGTAGAGGCGGATGAAGTCGCCGACCGACTCGATGTCGGCCTTGAAGCTGTGGAATTGCTTATCGGCCTCGCCCGGGACGGCGCGGCTGTAGCCAGTAGTCACTGGATCGATGAACACCAGGTCGGTGCGGTCGAGTAGGCTGAAGGCGTTATCAATCAGGCGATAGGGCGGCGGGAGCTGGCGGCCGTCTTCTTCCAGCAGGACACGACGCGGACCGAGAAGCCCAAGATGGAGCCAGACCGATGAGGAGCCGGGGCCGCCGTTGAAGGCAAAGGTGATGGGGCGAGCGGCCGCGTAGGCAGCCTCATCAGCGCCAGGCCCGGCGTCGCGGGTGTAGGCAACGAAAAAGATGGCCGCCTTTGGTTTCTCGCCTTCCTTCTCGTCCTCAACACTTAGTATGAGCCGGCCCGCGGTGGCCGTGTAGCCGATTGTTTCGCCGTCTATCTGGATGGTATGGTGCGTGTGCGCCACCCAGTCGGCCGGGGCCTGGCGCTCCGCTTCATGGTCAGTCGCTTGCGGTTGTTGCTCGGTCATAGTCGGTGGTCCTTGGTCGTTGCGTTCGATGGCTAGTTTGTTCTTCCCTAACCGGAACCAGGTCCCGGGAATCCGCAAAGTGGATTCAAGCACAAGTCAACGCGGGCAACAAACCATAGGCTTAACAGAATCACTTCGCGCGGCCAGCGCTCGAGGTATAATCCCTTGTTGCCGCGCGCGTGCGCGAGTGGAGAGTAGCAATGGCAGCACCGGTCACTAAAACGCAATTGGCAAACGGCCTGACGGTCGTTCTTAAAGAGATGCACCACGCCCCGGTCATCACCTTTATGGTCTGGTACCGGGTGGGCAGCCGCAATGAAGTGCCCGGTCGCACAGGCATATCGCATTGGGTCGAGCACATGATGTTCAAAGGCACGCCCGACTTTCCCGGCCCGCTGCTCGACCGGATGATCTCGCGCGAGGGCGGCAACTGGAACGCCTTCACCTGGCTCGACTACACGGCTTATTACGAAACCATGCCCGCCGAACGCATTGAACTGGCCCTGCGGCTGGAGGCTGACCGGATGGTCAACACGCAGATGCCGCCGGACGAGGTCGAATCGGAGCGGATGGTCATCATTCAAGAGCGGGCCATGTACGCCAACGAGCCGCGCTTCCTGCTCGACGAAGAACTCACGGCGGTTGCTTTCCGCGTCCACCCCTACCACCACGAGGTCATCGGCGACACGGCCGACCTGCTGACGATGACCCGCGACGACCTCTACGGCCATTACCGTCGCCACTACGTGCCCAACAACGCCATCGCGGTCGTCGTGGGTGACTTCGATACCCCGGCGATGCTGGCCCGGCTCGATGCCCTTTACGGATCCATCCCGCCCGGCGAGCCGGTTGCGCCCGTTCGTCGCGACGAACCGCCGCAATTGGGCGAGCGGCGCATCTCCGTCTGCGGTCCCGGCGACACGGTCTATCTGACCTACGCCTACCGCGTGCCGGGCGCGGCCCACCCCGACTACCCAGCCCTGACGTTGCTCAATGCGGCCTTCGCGGGCGGCAGCAGCCTCGGCATGTTTGCCGGCGGCGGAACAAACCGCAGTTCGCGACTCTACAGGGCGTTGGTAGCGACCGAACTTGCCGCTGGAGCCTACGGCAGCCTGATACCGACAATTGACCCGTTCCTCTACACCATCAACGCGGTCGTCCGCGCCGGACGAACGCTGCCGGAGGTAGAAGCGGCGCTAGAGGCCGAGTTGGCGCGGCTGGCGGCCGAGCCGATTACCCAGGCCGAGCTGGACAAGGCGCGCAAGCGGGCGCGGGCGCAGTTCATCATGGCCGGGGAGAGCATTTCCGGCCAGGCGCAACTCCTGGGGGCGGCCGAGGCGACGACCGGTGACTACCGCTGGGCCGAAGAGGTGCTCGACAGGCTGAGCCAGGTAACTGTCGACGACGTCGCCCGCGTGCGCGCAACCTATCTGCATAAGCGCAATCGCACCATCGGCTGGTATGAACCAGATGGGCACATCGCCGCCGCAGACCTAACAGGCGGCGAAGACGAAAGCGATGACGCCGACGAGTAGCGCCGCGCCAAGGCGCGTGTTGGCATGAATTCGGTGCGCGACCGGCTTAGCCGTCTCTCCGCGCGCGTCGTCGGACAGCCCTGGCTCGGCCGCCTGGCAACCAATTTCGACCGCGAGAACCGCCGGCTCATCGTCCAGTCGGTCATCGTCGGTGTGGTGGTCTGGGCGCCCGTCTTCGTCCTCAAGACGCTTGTCCATGAGACGTGGGGCGCTGTCATCGGCTGGCTGGCGAGCGGCCCGGCCGTGCTGATCGCCGCCGGTCCCCTCGTCGGCGCGGCCATCGTTGCCTTCATCGTCACCCGCCGCCAGACCGCCGCCATTCCCTGGTACGATCCCGAAGGCCACGCCCACGAGTTGATCGACATCGAGGGGGATGGCCTGGAACGGGCGATCGCCCTCTACTACGCCGGCGAGCCGTCGTTTGAACGCGCCTTGCTGGGTAAAGAGGGCGTTGAGGCGCGTTGGGAGTTACCGACGCTGACGCTGGCCGCGCGTAAGTTCGCCGCTACTCTGGCGACGTTGGGCAGCGGCGGCAGCGGCGGCCTCGAAGCGGGCGTGGCCCTCATGGGCGAGAGCTTGGCCGCCGCCGTCTTCAAGCCGCGCCGTCTCCCGGCGGCCGGATCCCCTACCTGGCTACGACGATTCGCATGGATCAGCACCAGTCAGATCGATCACCTTCAGACCGCGCAACTCAGCGGCATTGCCGCCGCTGTCGCCACCTTGACCGGCGCGCCGTTCACATCCGCTTTTTTTGCCGCTGAAGTCATGTATCGGCGGCGGCCGCTGGTGGAGAAGCTCATCTACTCGCTCATCTCCACCCTCGTCGCCTATTTTCTTAGCGCGCTGGCCCGGGGCGGCCATGCGAGCATGTTCGACTACGAATCGCTCTACTTACCCTCCAACGACGCCGGCTACTACGGTATTGTCCTGCTCATATCATTGGTCATCTCGCTCTTCAGCCTGGGATTCATAAAGTTTCGTCGCGCCGCCGAGCATGTCTTTCGCCACCGCCTGCCCAACCCCTGGCTGCGCCACCTGACCGGGGCATCGCTGACGGCGCTGGTGGCCCTAGCCGTCGTCGGTCTGACCGCCGCGCGGGGTCTGACCGATCGGGCCGGCGCTCTTAACCTCGTTCTGAGCCTGGGAGACCCGACTATTGAGCGGGCGATGGCCGGGCAGTTGACGCTGACCTTGGCCCTCGTGGCCCTCGGGGGTAAGCTGCTGACGACGACGGCCACCATCGGCTCCGGCGGCTCCGCCGGGTTGCTGACGCCGTCGCTCTACTTCGGGGCGATGGTTGCCGCGGCCGTCGGCGCGGTTACGCCCTATGAGCCGATGACCCTCATCGTCCCGGCCATGACCGCCAGCCTCGTCTCCATCGTCAACGTGCCCATCGCCGCCATGCTCCTGCCGGTGGAGCTATTCAGCGCCCACTACCTCCCGCCGGCGCTGCTCGCAGTCGTCGTCTGTACACTTCTGACCGAGGACCGGCGCATCTATCGCCCTCAACGCGAGCAGTTCGACAACCGGGAAATCGCGCCTGGCGTGGCTGTGCGCCGGGTGGCCGTCCCGCTCGCCTGGGACCGCCGCACGCTGATCGATCTCGACCTGCGCCGTCGCTTCAACGTGACCGTGATTGGTGTGCTGGAGTTGGGAGGCGAGGACGGCCCGGCCCGCGTCCGGCTCGACCCGTCCGCGGCCCACGTCCTGCGTCTCGGCGACACGGTTGTTGCCATTGGCCGCGAGCCCGACCTTGACGCCCTTGAACGCCACATCCAGGGCCGAGCGGAAGAGGAAAGAATAAAACACGAAAGGGACACGGATGGGGTGGATGCGCCACGCTGAGCGATGACCAGCCTCTTGGAATCCTTCCTATCCGTTCAATCTGTGTCCCTTCGGCGTTTAATCTCTTCTCTTCCTCGACTATGCTAGAATTGGCCCGATGTCTACGCAGTCCGACCTGATCGTCGACCTTCAGACCCTCAACCAGATCTCCCAGACGCTCAACCAGGCAACCGACGTGCCTACGGCCCTGAACACGTCGCTGGCCCAACTGGTGGACCTGATGGGGCTGGAAACGGGCTGGGTTTTCGTCCTCGACTCGACGGCCACCGACCGCTGGGGCGGCCGCGGCTTCCGGCTGGCCGCCCATCACAATTTGCCGCCGGCGCTGGCCGTCACGAATCCGGATGCATGGGACAAGAACTGCGATTGCCAATCCATGTGTCGCGAAGGCAAGCTGGGCGCGGCTTACAATGAGGTACGCTGCAGCCGCCTGGCGGAGATCGCGGGCGAGCGCAACCGTCTCGCCGTGCATGCGACGACGCCGTTGCGGGCTGGCGAGCGCGTGTTAGGTATTCTGAACGTCGCGGCTCCCAGCTGGGACGCCTTCACCCCGCGCAGCTTGACGCTGCTCAGCAATGTCGGCAGCCAGATGGGCATCGCTCTGGAACGCGCACGCCTCTACGATGCGCTGCAAGTGCAGCGCATCCAGGAACAGGCGACGCTGCTCGATCTTTCGCAGCAACTCCTCAGCCGGCGCGACCTGGACGATTTGATGGCTTTCATTGTCAGCGAAGTGCGCGCTTTGTTGAAAGCCGACGCGGTCGCCGTTTTGCTGCATGGCAATAACCCTGACACGCTGATCTTCCGCGCCGCTGCCGGCTGGCTGGACAACCCGGTCGGCAAGGGGTATCTCGTCCCGGCCGACGAGAAGACCGGCTCCGGCCGCGTTCTATTATCCCAGCAACCGCTCATCATCGAAGACCTGGCGCAAGAAAACCCGCCGCTCTGGATGTCGCCGTGGTTGGCGCGCGAGGGCTTTCGGGGCGCGGCCATCTTTCCGCTCGTCGCGGCCGGTCAGTCTATCGGCACGCTGGTAATCGATTCACGCCAGCCGCGCCGGCTAACCGAGGTCGAGATTCGCCTATTGCGGCTGATGGCCAACCAGGTCGCGCTGGCGATCGAAACAGCGCGGCTACAACAGGAGGAGATCCGCCGGCAGCGCATGGAAGAAGAACTGGCCGTCGGCCGGCAAATCCAGATGAGCATGCTCCCGGCGGAGACGCCTCGCCTCGATGGCTGGGAGTTCGCCGCCGACTTCGAGGCGGCGCGCCACGTCAGCGGCGACTTTTACGACTTCTACCCCCTGCCTGGCGACAGTGGGCGCTGGGGCGTCGTCATGGCCGACGTGTCTGATACCGGAGTGCCCGCAGCCCTGTTTATGGCCCTTAGCCGCACGACTATACGCAACTTGGCGCTGCGGGGTCGCGCTCCGGCCGATGTCATCTCCTGGGCCAACCGTTTCATTCAGGAGGACAGCGGGGCCAATATGTTCCTGACCGTTTTTTATGGCGAGCTGGATACAAACAACGGCCGCTTGCTCTACGCCAACGCCGGGCACAACCCGCCCCTGCTCTGGCATGCCGCCCGGGGCGAGTTCGAACGGCTAGTGCCCACTTGCCCCCTGCTTGGCGTGCTGGAAGAGGTTAACGTCCGGGTCGAAACAGCCCAGCTCGACCCCGGGGACGTTTTGGTTCTCTACACTGACGGCATCACCGAGGCGATCAATCCGGACTACGTGGAGTTTGGCTACGCGCGGCTGGAAGCGACCGTGCGCGGCGTGCTGGCCGAGCATCCCGAAGCGACGGCTACCCACGTCCAGGTCGCCATTACATCAGCCGTACGTGGTTTTGCCGGCCAGATGATTCAGGTGGATGATATGACCCTGTTGATTATAAAACGCACCGAGGTCCGCCATGCCCGCCGCTAGCTATCCCGGCCCCAACACTATCCACCGCCGCGTTCTCGACAACGGTATCACGGTCCTCGTTTACGAGAACATGTTTAGCAACACAATCGCCATCGAGGGCGTGGTTCGCGCCGGGGCGCTGGCCGACCTGCCGGAAAAGGCCGGGCTGGCCGATTTCGCCGCCGATCTGCTGATCCGCGGCAGCCGCTCGCGCACGTTTGAGGAAATCTCAGAAGCGCTGGAATCGATCGGCGCGGGTGTATCGTTCGGGGCCAGCCGCCACACTACCGGCTTCTCGACCCACAGCCTCGCTGAAGACCTTGACCTGGTTCTCGATATCGCCGCCGATGCTCTCTGTCGCCCTTCGTTCCCGCCCGAGCAGGTCGAGCGGCTACGCGGCCAGACGATTACCGGGTTACAAATGCGAGCCAACGACACCCGCAGTATGGCCCGCCTGGCATTTCACGAGCTGGCGTATCCCGGCCACCCCTTTAGCCGCTCCGTCAGCGGCTATCTGGACACCGTTCCCGCCATTACCCGTGACGACATATCCGCCTTTCACGCGCGCTACTTCGGGCCGCGGGACATGATTATCGGCCTTGCCGGCGCCATTCGGGCCGATGACGCGCTTCGACGGCTAGAGGCGACGTTTGGGGGATGGCGCAATGAAGACCAGCAACTGACGCCGCTGGCGCCTGACCCATCGCCTCCGGCCGGGATTTTACGCCGCCACGTCGCCATGCCCGAAAAACATCAGGCCGATATTGTCATGGGCCTGCCCGGCCCGCGCCGCAGCGCCCCCGACTACCTCGATGCCAGCCTGATGAACACCATCCTCGGCGTCTTTGGGATGATGGGCCGCATTGGCCAAACCGTGCGCGAGGAGCAGGGGCTGGCTTACTACGCCTCCAGCCGGCTGGAGGGCGGACTGGGGCCGGGGCCGTGGACGGCCGCGGCCGGTGTGGCCGCCGACAAAGTTGACCAGGCTATTGAGTCCATCCGCGCCGAAATCCGCCGCATTCAGGACGAGCCGGTACCTGTCGAAGAGCTGGCCGACAGCCAGGCCTATCGCACCGGTTCGCTGCCAATGGGACTGGAGACAAATAGTGGCCTTGTCGATATCATCACCGACATGGAATTGTATTCACTGGGCCTTGACTACCTCCAGGACTACACCACGGTCATCAACGCCATCACGCCGGAACGCATCCAGGCCGCGGCTCGCAAGTATTTGAGCGCCGACGACCTGGCTATCGCTGTCGCCGGGCCGGTGGAGGCGCGCTAATGCTGGCGACCGGGATAGACCTTATCGAAATCGCCCGCGTGCGGCGTGGCCTGGAGCGCTACGGCGCGCGCTTCAGCGATCGCTTCTTCACCCCAGCCGAACAGGCCCAGTGCGCCGGGCGGGCGGCCAGTCTCGCCGGCCGCTTCGCCGTCAAGGAGGCGGTCGGTAAGGCACTGGGCACCGGCATCGGTGACGTGGCCTGGAAGGATATCGAAATTCTAAACGACGACCGCGGCCGCCCCCATCTAACGCTACACAATGCCGCCCAACGCCTGGCGGCCGAGTTGGGTCTGGGCCAGTGGGCCATCAGCCTGTCGCACACCGACACCCATGCCATCGGTCTGGCCGTGGCTCTGGGCGGCGGGGAGGTATCATAATGAGCGGTCGACGCTTGCTGGCTGTCCTGGCGCACCCCGACGATGAGTCCTTCGGCATCGGTGGCACGCTGGCTCGCTATGCCGACGAGGGCGTGGACGTGCACATCGCCATCGCCACCGACGGCGTGGCCGGCTCTGTCGCCACCGGTTATGAGCACACGCTGCAAGAGCTGGCCGGTGTTCGGCGCAAGGAACTGGAAACCGCCGTCGCCATCCTCGGCGGCCACCTGCACATGCTTGGCTACCGCGATTCCGGCTACATCGGCGACCCGGCCAACCAGCACCCAGAGGCGTTCATCAACTGCAACGTCGACGAAGCCGTCGGCCGCGTGGTCGCCCTGATTCGCCAGATACGGCCGCAAGTGGTCATCACTCACGATGAGACCGGTGGCTACTACCACCCCGACCACATCCAGTGCTGGAAGATCACCAGCGCCGCCTTCGAGGCGGCCGGTGACCCAGGCCGCTATCCCGAGGTCGGCCCGGCCCCTTACCAGCCGCAGCGCCTCTACTACACCGGCTTCTCCAACCGCATGGTCAAGGTGTTCACCTTCCTCATGCGGCTGCGCGGCCAGGACCCGAAACGCGCTGGCCGCAATAAGGACATCGACTGGACGCGCATCGGCATCGAGCCGCGCCGCTTGCACGCCCACATCGACTATCGCCGCTATTGGGAAGCGAAAAAGGCCGCCGGCGCGGCCCACCCCAGCCAGGGCGGCGGTAGCAGCCGCAATCGAATGCTGCCTGAATCCGTCCAGCGCCGCTTGATGGCCTATGAAACCTACATTCGCGCCTATCCGCCCGCGCCGGATGGTTACCGCGAGCACGACCTGTTCGCCGGGGTCACGCCCGACCCCGGCTAGAAGAAGGACGCACAGGGTACACAGAATTCAAAGATCAGGTGTCTTTGAAGCCGAGTAATCTGTGGCATTCTTCTTTGCAAGTGAGGAACACAGACAATGACATTCCGACGGGTGATGAGAATTCTCGGCCTGCTGGCTGGTCTGGTGGCCGGCGCGACGGCGGCCGTCGTCGGCCTGATGGCGCGGCGCATGGTGGCACCCGCCCGCCAACCCCTGTGGGCCGCCCCCAGCGACATGGGGCTCGATTTTGAGACGGTCGAGTTCCCAGCGCGCGACAGTGTCCGCTTGTCCGGCTGGTTTATTCCCGCCGCCCGCGCGTCCGACGCGAGTAGCGACGGAGCAACGATTATCCTCGTTCATGGTTGGACGTGGAACCGCCTGGGCGACGCCGCGGCCGATTTGCTCGCGAATTTTTCAGGCACGACGCCGGTTGAACTACTGCGCTTGGCCCACGCCCTGCACTATGAGGGCTACCACGTCCTGATGTTCGACCTGCGCAACCACGGCGAAAGCGCAGCCCAGCCACCGGTAACCTTTGGCCAGACCGAGGCCAACGACCTCCTGGGCGCGCTGGCCTATCTACATACCCGCTCCGACGTCAACAAGGAACGCATCGGGGCGATCGGCTTTTCGATGGGAGCCAATGCCGTCCTCTATGCCCTGCCGCAGACGGCCGATCTGAGCGCCGCTATCGTCGTGCAACCGGCCACGGCGGCGGTCTTTGCCGAAGGTTATGCGGCCGACCTGCTCGGCGCGGCGGGGCAGGTTGTGTTGCCCTTGATCGAGGCCGTGTACGCCGCGGTCAGCGGCGTGCGACTCGACGCGCTGCAACCGGCCTTCGCTGCGGGTGGCGCGGGGCCGGTGCCCGTGCTTTTCATCCAGTGCAAGGGTGACCAGTGGGGCTCGCTCGACGACGCCAATCAGCTTGCCGCCGCCGCCAGCGGCAGCGAGGGGCCGCTCTACGTGGACGGCGACCACCGCTACGATGGCTACCAGTATTTGATTGACAACCCGCGTGTCGCGGCGACTTTCCTGGGGCAGTACTTGAAACTCAGAGTCGCTGCCGGTTCGCAAACGCCGGCGAGCACGGGCAACTAGCAGGAAAGAGCCGCGAGTAAGGAGGTTAAGATGCGTCTGCAAGGGAAAGTGTGCCTGATTACCGGCGGCGCGGCGGGAATCGGCCGCGCTACTGCCGAGCGCTTCGCCGAGGAAGGGGCCGTTGTTATTATCGCCGATCTGAATGAGGAACTGGGCCGGCAGGCGGCGGAAGCCGTCGGCGGCGAGTTCCATCGGGTCAACGTCGCCAACCGAGCGGCCGTCCAGACCTGGGTTGATGATGTGGTGTCTCGACACGGCCGCATCGACGTGCTGGTTAACAACGCTGGCGTCCTGCGCGACGGCACGCTCGTTAAGGTGAAAGACGGCGAACTGGTGAAGCAAATGCCCGAAGCCGATTTCGATCTGGTGATCGGTGTCAACCTGAAAGGTGTGTTCAATTGCGCTCAGGCCGTAGCCCCGATCATGATCCGCCAGGGCAGCGGCGTCATCCTAAACGCCACTTCCATCGTCGGGCTCGACGGCAACTTTGGTCAGACCAACTACGTCGCCAGCAAGGCCGGTGTCGTCGGCATGACCAAGGTCTGGGCGCGCGAACTGGGCCGGACCGGCATCCGCGTCAACGCCGTCGCCCCGGGCTTCACGGCAACGGAGATGGTCGCTGCTATGCCGGAGAATATCCTGGCCGGAATGAGGGCGCGGACGCCGCTCGGCCGCATGGGTGAGCCGCGCGATATTGCCAACGCCTATCTCTTCCTGGCCTCCGACGAGGCAAGCTTCATCACGGGTGAAGTGCTGCGCGTGGATGGGGGCATCGTCGTCGGCACGTAAGCGATGGCGCTAGGACGCCCGGCCGTGGCAATCCTTGAACTTTCGCCCGCTCCCGCACGGGCAGGGATCGTTTCGGCGGGCGTCCGCGAATTGCGATCGCGCCGCCGCGTCGCGCCGGGCCAGATGGGCCATGATGTTAGCCGGAGGACGCTCGTGGCGCAGCTCCTCGGCCATAAAGCGCATTGAGTCCGCGACATGGTGAAAAAAGCGCTTGTAGCCAGCGCAAAGGTAATTCAGTCCCGGTTCCCCATCGGGCGTTGTGATGAATCGGTCTTTGGGGCAACCCCCGTGGCAGGCGAAGCGCACGTCACACTCGCGACAGTAGCCGGGCAGCGTGTCGGCCTTATCCCGCCCGAACTGGCGCTGCCGGTCGGAAGCTACCAGTTCGATCAGGTGCTCCTCCCGAATGTTGCCCAGGCGATACGCCGGCTCGACAAAATGGTCGCACGAGTAGAGGTCGCCGTTGTGTTCCATGGCCAGCGCCGTGCCGCACGTCCGCGAGTGAACGCATAGCCCGGGCGGCTGCCCAACCCAGTTCGCCAGGGCCACGTCGAACATCTGCACGTAGACGCGGCCGACGTCGCGCCGTACCCACTCGTCGAAGATAGCGCACAGAAAGTCGCCATATTGCGCCGCCGTCACCGAACGTTGGGTCACGCGGTCGCCGCTTTGGGTGTACAGTGGCCGGTCGCGCCAGGAGCGCCACGCCTCACCCTGCCCCTCTGGAAACAGCGCCTGTTCCGATGTCAGCCGCTCCACGATGGGAATGAACTGCATGAACTCGGCGTCCAATTCGTCGCGGAAAAAGCGGTATACCTCTAGCGGCCGGTCGGCGTTGGCGCGGTGCAGCGTGCAGAGAATGTTCCAATCCACCTTGTGGCGTTGGAGCGCGGCCAGCCCGCGCATCACCCGGTCAAACGTCGGGGCGCCGCCTTTGTCATACCGATACAAGTCATGTATTTCGCGCGGGCCGTCGAGACTGATTCCAACCAGGAAGCGATTGGCGGCCAGGAATTCGCCCCAGGCATCGTCCAGTAGCGTCCCATTCGTCTGGATCGTGTAGTGGACGGTCATACCCGGCCGGCGATACTTCTCCGCCAACTCAACCGAGCGACGAAAGAAGTCCAGTCCCATCAGCGTTGGCTCGCCCCCTTGCCAGGCGACAGTGACCTCCGGTGTGCGGTGGGCTTCAATGAGCTGCCGGATGTAAGCTTCCAGCAAATCGTCGGCCATGCGAAAGCGGCTGCCGGGGTAAAGCATCTCCTTGGAGAGGAAGAAGCAGTAGGCGCAGTCCAGGTTGCAAGTAGCCCCGGACGGTTTGGCAAGCAGGTGAAACGCCGGTGGTGCGCCGGGGGGGTACGTGGCAAGCATGAAGCCCAATTATGCGCGAAATTGGCGCATTTCACATATGAGGGGAAGAGTACGCCGAAAGACGCAGAAAGGACGGTGGTTTCCTTGCCTTTCAGAAAAGCTCACCGTCCTCTCGTGGGTCGTCCGGAGTGTCTGTACGCGCGCTATGCCGGGCGGAAGGCCAGAAAACCAACCTCGTCGGCGTCGGCGTCTTCGCCATCCACCGGGGTCTGCGCCGACCGACGGAACTGGCTCATATAGAGATCGTAGTAGCGTCCGCGCGCTGCCAGCAGGCTTTGATGCGTGCCACGTTCGACGATCTGTCCATCGTCCACAACCAGCACCTGATCCGCATGGCGGATGGTGCTGAGACGGTGCGCGATGACGAAGCTGGTCCGGCCGTGCAGCAGTTCTTCAAGGGCCTTTTGAATCTCGCGTTCGGTGCGCGTGTCTACGCTGCTTGTCGCCTCATCGAGGATGAGGATGCGTGGGTCGATAAGCGCCACGCGGGCAATGGACAATAGCTGCCGTTGGCCCTGGCTGAGGCCGGAGCCGCGCTCGCCCAGCACGGTCTGATAGCCGTCAGGCAAGCGCTCGATGAACTCATCGGCGTGGGCCAGCTTGGCCGCGGCCAGCACCTGCTCGTCCGTCGCTTCGGGGCGGCCATAGCGGATGTTGTTCATTACGGTATCGCTGAACAGAAACGAGTCTTGCAAGACAAGGCCAATCTGCCGTCTCAGGCTCTGCTGGGTCACGTCGCGCACATCAAGGCCGTCGATAGTGATACTGCCCTGGCTCACGTCCCAGAAACGCGGCAGCAAATTGATGATCGTCGTTTTGCCCGCGCCCGTCGCGCCGACGACGGCAATGGTCTGGCCAGGCTGCGCGTCAATGTCCACCCCGCGCAAAACCGGCTGGCCGGGATTGTACTCGGCCCACACATCGCGATAGACGACGTGACCGGTGATGGCCGGCATCTCCACAGCGTCGGGCTTATCAACGATCTCCACCGGCTCATCGAGCAGGCCGAAGATGCGCTCCGCGCCAGCAATGGCGCTCTGAATATTGGCCCAGAGTGTGGCGATCTGCTGCACCGGACGGTTGAACTGCTGGGTGTAGCCAATGAAGGTAATGATCAGGCCCACGGACATGGTCGCGCCCAACAGGCCCTGACCGTTCAGCAGTAACAGGCCGCCCACGCCAGCGACGATGGCCAGGCTCACGTAGCTCAGCGCTTCCAGCGTAGGAGCGAGCGCCCCGGTGTAGGCCTGGGCGCGAATGTTGGCGTCACGGTTGGCGGCGTTGCTCGCGCGGAACTGCTGGATGTTCTCCTCCTCGCGGCTAAACGCCTGCACCTCGCGCACGGCCGAGATGCTTTCTTGCAGATCGGCGTTAACGTTGCCGATCTGCGTCCGCGCCTTGCGGAACGCCTTCCGGGCCTGGTTGGAAAACCACCGCGTGGTGATGAACATCAGCGGCAACGTAATCAGGCTGATCAGGGCATAGGGCGCGTTCAAATCGACCATGCGCCAGACCACCCATACGATCTGCAACGTCCCTTGCAGCACCGACACGAGGCCGAAACCGATGACCTGTTGCAACGTGTCGCTATCGTTGGTGAAGCGGCTCATCACGTCGCCTGCTTCGTGCTTGCTAAAGTAGCCCAGCGGCAGTTGGTGGATGTGAGCAAAGACTTCGGCCTGCAAGTCGCGCAGGACGCGGTAGCCTGACCAGCTCATCGAGTAAAACATGATGCCGCTGAATATCGCGCTGCCAACGTAGAGGCCGACGATGAGCAGGATCAGCCGTCCCAGGCCAGCAATTGTCTGGGCCGCCGTAGCTGTCAGATTGGGTGTTGTGTACCAGCAGTTGCTGGCTGGGCCGCCCTCGCTCTGGTTAAGGGCGCTGGCCAGCGCCGCCCCTGCTCCGCCTACCTCGGACCCAACCGAAAAAGGTGTAAGGTAACAGTCAACTACCTGCCCAGTCAGGTCGGGGATGAGCACCTGCATGTAGGTGCTGGCAACCATTAGTATGGCGACAAGTAGCAGTACCCAACCGTAGTGGCGGAAGTAGTGCCACAACCGGCTCAGTGTCCCACCGACGCTGCGCGCCTTGCTCGTCTCCATCCCCAGTAGTTGTGCTTGACGATCCATCATAGTCGTATACTCCGCAGGTTCCTTCGCCGATTGTGCGGCTGCAGAAGTGACCTTATCTGCCCGCTTTGCCCAATCCGCGGATTAACCTCTTCTATCTCGCCGGGGCCGCCACGTCTTCGGCAAGCTGCGAGTGATAAATGTCGGCGTAGATGGCGCTGTTTTCCATCAGTTCCTCGTGCGTGCCACGGGCGACGATGGCGCCTTTGTCAAGCACGAGAATCTGATCGGCGTTGAGAACGGTACTGATGCGCTGGGCGATGACGAAGCTAGTCCGCCCTTCCATCAGCTTGTCCAGCGCCTTCTGGATCTCGTATTCTGTGTTCAGGTCAACGCTGCTGGTGCTGTCATCGAGGATAAGGATGTGGGGGTCGAGCAGCAGGGCGCGCGCAATGGCGACGCGCTGCTTCTGGCCGCCGCTGAGCGTTGCGCCGCGTTCGCCGACCGGTGTCTCGTAGCCTTCGGGGAAGGCGGTGATGAAGTCGTGCGCAGCCGCGGCCTTGGCCGCGGCAACGACTTCCTCTTCCGTCGCGTCAGGGCGGCCGAAGGCGATGTTGTCGCGGATGGTGCCGCTAAACAGCACCGTCTCCTGCAGCACGATGCCGATATGCTGGCGCAAGCTCTCCAGGGTCACATCACGCACATCGCGGCCGTCGATAAGCACCTGTCCTTCGCTCACGTCGTAGAACCGCGGGATGAGATTGATAATGCTGCTCTTGCCGCTGCCCGTCGCGCCCAGCAAGGCAACCGTCTGACCCGGCTCGGCGGCGAAGTTGATATGGCTCAACACCGGCTCGCTGCCGCTAAAGTAGCGGAAGGTCACGTCGCTAAACTCTACCCGCCCTTGCACGTCCCCGAGGTCGGCCGCTCCGGGCTTGTTCTCGACCTCGTTGCGCGCATCGAGAATCTCGAAGATACGGTCGGCGCTGGCCCCGGCCTGGGCCATAAGCGAGATGATAAATCCCAGTTGTCCCATCGGGATGAACACATAGATCAGGTACAGGCTGAACTTCTGCCACTCGCCGATGGTCAGGGTGCCGTTGACGATCTGTCGCCCGCCAAAGTACAGCGCCGCGGCCTGGCCGAGGTTGGCGATCAGGAAGATGAATGGAAATAAGAAGGAGAAAATGCGGCTGACCTTGACGCGCTGTTCCAACAGGGAGTCGATGCTATCATGGAAGCGCTTCTCCTCTCGTTTCTCGCTGGTAAACGCCTTGACGACCTTTAGCCCGGCCAGGTTCTCCTGCAACGTCGTGTTGACGCGGCCGAGGCGCTTCTGCACCTCGATAAACAGCGGTTGGGCCACGGCGCCAAAAACGATGAAGATGATCATCGCCAGAGGCAGCACGGGCAAAACCACCAGCGTCAGCCGCGCGTTCGTCAAGAACAGGATGATTAGCGTCCCGGTCAACAGGATAACAGCCTGGAGGGCCAGCAACAGACCCTGGCCGATAAACGTTCGCAGCCGCTCAACGTCGTCGGTCGCACGGATCATCAGTTGACCGGTGCGATTGCGGTCGTGGTAGCTGAAGCTGAGGCGTTGTATCTTGCTGAAAAGGTCGTTACGCAGGTCAAAGGCGATATTCTCCGACAGCGACTGGGAAAGGAAGTTCTGACCAAACGAAAAGACGCCACGAGCTACGGCAAACAGGACAATAATCAATGTTGCCGTAATCAGGGCGCGCGGCGCGCCGTCCAGTTGCGCTTGCGCCGAGGTGAGGTCGAGGCCCAACCGTTGGGCGGCAATGGCCTGGATGTTGGCCGGCAGGGCCAGAATGCCCTGGTTGGTGGCGCTGCGGATGATGGTATCGATGATTTGCTGCACGAGTTGCGGCACGGCAAGCTGAGCAGCGGTCGCGACAACCAGGGCCACCAGCGCGCCGGCCGTTAATTTCGGGTAGCGCACAAGATAGCGCAAGGCGCGGCCGAGCGATGCCAGATTAGGCCGTCCCGAACGCGCCGGACGTGCGGCGGGTCTACCGGCTAGTTGCATAGGAACCTCCAGGATTCGTGGTAATCTCTTCCTTAACCACCTGAGCGCGATCGTAAAGCTTCTGCAGGAGCGTGCTAAGCGTGGCCATCTCCTCCGGCGTCAGCGCGGCAAAGATGTCGGCGATGGTGCAGATGTGGCGGTTGGCGTGTTCACTAACCTGGATGCGACCCGCTTCGGTCAAACGGATATTGAAGCGACGGCGGTCCTCGGCATCCAGATGCCGCTCGATCAAGCCAGCCTCTTCGAGGCTGCGAATGAGCGCGCTGATAGTATTGCGACTGGTTCCCTGCTCGGCACTAATCGTCGAGGGGTTCAAGCCCTGCTCATCGCCCAACCACTCATGGAAAAGCAGGACCATCAGAATGCGGTATTGCGCGTAGGAGAGTCCGGCGCTGGCCAAGCTGGCTTCGCCTAGCTGGTAGAGATGGTGGGATACGCGGCGCATCTCGTCCATAAGACGAGCCGCACGCGGGTCGCCCCCGGAACAGAGTGAGGCGGCAAAAGCGCGAAATTTCTCTCCGCGCTCGGCGCTGGTGTTCACCATCCGCGACATCATTTCTCCTTCGTAGCCATACTATTCGCATCAGAATTGTACGGAGACGAACTGTTTTGTCAAGTGGGAGTCGCGCGAAGATATGAAAAGACCGAGGGGCACACCGGCCAGCGCGCCCTCGGTCGTAATAAGCCTGGTTGGTGGGAGATAGAGCCCGAGCAGGCCCAGCGCTCACTCGCTCTGGAGCAAGACGAGGTCGGTCGAATTGACAAGCGTCGTCGGTGCGGAACCTTCTTCCTGGCGCACCGTGGCCTGGATGAGCATGCCGCGCTTATACTGAAACGGCGCGGGTTGCGTGCCGTCCTCATAGAAGATTTGTTCAAGGGCCTGGCTGCGGATGCGATAGCGAACGCCGGCCGGCGAAATAACCATGAACTCGGGACTCGTGGCGGGAGTCAGGTTGTGGTTTACCAGCTCGCCGCGGACGATATAATCTACGCCGGGCGTGATCGTGGCCGGATTTATTTCCAACCCGGTGTCAGGGTCGATGCCGGAAGCTGGACGGCCGGCGATCATGTCGCCCGCCGGTTCCGCCTCGGCGTCCGAATTTGCCGGCTGTGTATCGCCCGAGGCAGGCTCGATGGCCACGGGCTCTGCACTCGTCTCGGTCGGCGCGGCAGCTAGGCCATCGCTGGCCGTCGTAGCGGCTGGCGCGGGCGCATTCTCGGCGCCGGGTTCGACCGCCTGCCCCCCGCAAGCGGCAAGTAAGCCCACCAATAGCAAAAGCATACCTACGATCCACAGCACTCGCTTCATCCCTTGCTTTCTCCTCTGTTGGCGTGTAAAGGAAACGACCGGAACGCCGGTCGCTCATCAGCATATAGTATGCTAACTTCAGGGGAAAAGCCAAGCGGGACAGGAGGTTCGCTGCTAACGTCGCTCTAACTCCAGGCCGCTACGATTTAAAATACCTTGACGACAGTCGTGCAGGAGAACAAGCAAACAGAATGAACGACCAGCCGGAATCCTACGGCTTCAAGGCCGAAATCCAGCAACTGCTCTACATCCTGGCCCACTCCCTTTATAAGGACCGGGATATTTTCTTGCGTGAACTCGTCTCCAACGCGTCGGACGCTCTGACCCGGCTCCAGTTCGAGGCGCTGACCAACAACAATATCCTCGACGCCGAGGCTGAGTTAGCCATCCACGTTGAGGTACCTGAGAACGGCGAGGGCGAGCCGAAGCGGATCGTCATCCGCGATAGCGGCATCGGCATGACTCACGACGAGATCGTGCGCAACCTGGGCACCATCGCTCAATCGGGCGCGCGTGAGTTTATGGCGCGGCTCAACAAAGGCGACGTGGACCCAAGCGAGGTGATCGGCCAGTTCGGTGTCGGCTTCTATTCGGTTTTTATGGCCGCCAATCGCGTTCGTGTCGTCTCGCGCAGCTATCTGAAGGACGCGGCGGCCGTGGCCTGGACATCCGATGGCGGCGACACGTTCGCCGTGGAGCCGGCGACCAAGCCTGATCGCGGCACCGAAATCATCGTCGAACTCAAGCCGGATGCCGAAGAGCTTGCCAATGCCTGGCGGCTGAGGCAAATCATCAAGAAGTACTCCGACTACGTGCGCTTTCCCATTTATGTCAATGGCGAGCAAGCCAACCAGCGCGATTCGCTTTGGCGCAAGCCTCCGGCGGAAGTTAAAGCGGATGACTACCGGCAGTTCTACCAGCAGCTGAGCATGGACTTCGAGGAGCCGCTGCTGACGGTCCACTTCTCGTCCGATGCGCCGGTGCAGTTGCGGGCCCTTCTTTTCGTGCCCGGACGGCGCGACCGCGGCGTGCTGGCAACGCGCCGTGATCCAGGCGTAATGCTCTACGCCCACAATGTGCTCATCCAGGAGTATTGCACCGATTTGCTGCCGGCATGGCTATCGTTCATCGACGGCGTCGTAGACTCGGAAGACCTGCCGTTGAACGTCAGCCGCGAGACGGTGCAGAACAACCGACTGATGGGCCAGTTGGGCAAGACGATCAAAAGCCGCATCCTGCGCGAATTGAAGAAGCTAAGCGAGAGCGAGCCGCAAAAGTACGATCAGTTCATTAGCGAGTACGGCAGCGTGCTGAAAGAGGGCCTTGCGACGGACCCGGCCGCGCGTGAGGATATTCTGCCGTTGCTGCGCTACCAGACAACGCGCTCGGATGGCAAGCGCGTGTCGCTCGACGACTACATCGGCCGCATGCCCGAGACGCAGTCCGAGATTTATTACGTCCTGGGCGACAACCCGCAGGCCGCCAGCCGCAGCCCGCACCTTGATGCCTATCGCGCGCGCGACCTGGAAGTGTTGTACTGGCATGAGCCGCTGGACATTTTCCTCGCGCCGATGCTGGGCGAGTATCGCGATAAGCCCTTCCGCAACGTGGCCGACGCCGACGTGCAGCTGCCCGAGGCCGTTGAGGAAGCGGGCGACCGGGAACCGGAACCCACGACACCGGAGCCGGATTTCAACCGCTTCGTCGGCCGCTGCGTGACCACGCTCGGCGATCGAGTGACCGAAGTGCGGGCCTCGCGTGTGCTGCGCGACAGCCCCGCCCGACTGGTGGCGAAGGAAGCGCGCGAGGCCGATATGCAGCGCATTTACCGGATGATGGGCCGGGATTACGAAGCGCCACGCCACATCCTGGAGCTGAACCGCGACCACCCGCTCATCGCCAGCCTGGCGGCGCTGACCACCGCCCAGCCGGATTCGCCGCTGATCAATCTGGCGATTGAACAGCTCTATGCCGGAGCTCTGCTTCAGGAAGGATTGCTCGCTGATCCCAGCGACATGCTACCGCGCGTTCAGCAATTGCTCCAGCTGGCGGCCGATGCCGTCAGCGGTAAGCCCGACGCACGGGCGTAGCCCGATCGTTGGCCGCCCGGCGCTTTACAGCGCCGGGCTATTTGTTAGAATCGATTGTATCCTCCCCGGTCTGGAGCCTATGAACACTACGCCATCCATCAATCGCCCCCTCGAACCGCAGCGGCGCGCTATTATCGTTGGCGCGTCTTCCGGCCTGGGAGCCGCCCTCGTTCGCCGGCTGGCGGCGCGGGGCTACCGTGTGGCCGCCGTGGCCCGGCGCGAGGCCGAACTCGCCGCGCTCCGCGACAGCGTCAATCAGGACGGCCGCCAGTCGGTCTGCGCCTACATCCACGATGTGACCGAGCACCAGCAGGTCCCCGCCCTGTTCGACCAGATTACCCGTGACCTGGGCGGGTTGGATCTGATCATCTACGCCGCCGCCGTCCAGCCGGCGGTGAAGCCGCACGAATACGACTTCGCCAAGGATGAGGCCATGATCCGAACGAACCTGCTGGGGGCCATTGCCTGGCTAAACCAGGCGGCGGCGCGCTTTGAGCGGGCGGGCGGCGGCCAGATCGTCGGCATTAGCTCAATCGCCGGGGACCGCGGGCGTGTCGGCAGTCCTGTCTATAACGCCAGCAAGGCCGGGTTGAATACCTATCTCGAAGCGCTGCGCAATCGACTGTCTCGCCACGGAGTAACGGTAACCACCATCAAACCCGGTTTTATCGACACCGAATTACTGAAGAATGCGCCCAAAACGTTCTGGGTCATCTCCCCAGACGAGGCAGCGGCGCGTACCCTGGCAGCCGCCGACGCGCGCAAGCAGACTGCCTACATACCGCCGCGCTGGCGCCTCGTCGGCCTCATCGTCCAGGCCCTCCCGTCGTTCGTCTTTCGGCGGCTGAACTTCTAGGCAGAACGCAGGCTGGATCGCTGGCGCCGCAGACCAACTAACAAACACATCATGACCCAACTACGATCCTACACCAACCGCGAGCGCGCCTTGCCCAAACGGGCCGAGGCCGCGCCGCTGCCCACCGATCACCTGGAAGAGGTAGGCGCGTGGGGCGGCGTTACAAGCGGGCTCAGCTACGTCTACCGCCCGGCCACTTCCGATACGCTACACGAAATCCTGCTGCTGGCGCGCCGCAGCGGCCGCTCTGTCGGCTTGCGCGGTGGCGGCAACAGCTATGGCGACGCGGCTATGAACAGCGAGAACATCGTTGTCGACCTGCGGCGCATGAATCGCATCCTGGACTGGAACCCGGAAACGGGTGTCATCCGCCTGGAGCCAGGCGTCACGCTGGCCGAACTGTGGCAATACGTCCTCGAAGACGGCTGGTGGCCGCCGGTCGCGACGGGCACCAGCTTCACGACCATGGGCGGCTGCGCGGCTATGAACGTCCACGGCAAGAACGCCTATAAGGCTGGCCCCATCGGCGACCACATCCTGGAATTCGATCTGATGCTGCCCTCCGGCGAGACCATCACGTGCAGCCGCGAGGCCAACAGCGACGTCTTCCACGCCGCTATCGGCGGTTTCGGCATGTTGGGCATTTTCACCAGCCTGACGCTGAAGATGAAGCGCATCTATTCCGGCCTGCTCGACGTGGAAACCTGCGCCCGGGCCAATCTCGATGAGATGTTCGCCTACTTCTACGAGAACACCGGCCGTTCCGATTACGTCGTCGGCTGGGTCGACTCACTGGCCGGCGGCAAGACCCTTGGCCGAGGCGATGTCCACCGCGCCAACTACTTGCCCGACGGCGCCGATCCTCTGGCAGCGCAAACGCTGCGGCTGGAGAATCAGCACCTTGGCCCGAACCTGTTCGGCATCGTACCACGGTCAATCATCTGGCTTTTCATGCGGCCGATGATGAGCGACTGGGGCGCTCGCTTCGTCAACTTCGGCAAACACACCCTCGGCAGCGTCAGCGGCGTTAAGCGCTACCGGCAGCCCCACGTGCAGTTTCACTTTCTGCTCGACTACGTGCCCGACTTCAAGCGCGCTTATGGACCAGGCGGTCTTATCCAGTATCAGCCGTTCATCCCCAAAGAGACGGCCGCCGACGCCTTTCGCGACATCCTGGCCCTGTGCCAGCGTCGCGGGCTGCCCAACTACCTGACCGTGATGAAACGCCACAAGCCCGACGACTTTCTTATGACCTACGCCGTCGATGGCTTCTCGCTGGCGATGGACTTTCGGGTGACGGACGCCAACCGGCAACGCATGGTATGGCTGGCGCGGGAGATGGATGAGATCGTGCTGGCGGCTGGCGGCCGGTTCTATTTCGCCAAGGATAGCACGCTGCGGACGGAGGTCGCCCGCGCTTATCTAGGCGACGAAACCATCGCCCGCTTCCGCGAACTCAAGCGCCGCTGCGACCCGGACAACCTGCTACAGACCGACTTGTGGCGTCGGGTTTTTTCGGAGAGCTGAGCACCGTTTAGGTAGATCGCGCTCAAATCAGGACACGTTGTCGCGATCCGCGGAACCCGTGTTCTCCTCGTCGCCCCGCAGCATGCGAAGGCGCGCTTCGACGCCGCGGGCGATGACTGCGGCGTCTTCATAGCGCGTGAAGAAGTTGTGCTCCCCCGTCAGTGTCGCCAGGCGCATGTGCAGGGCGCGACCGTCATCGGCCTCATAGGCCAGGGTAATGCGCCGGCCCATAAGCTTGCCGACGAGGTCCCAGTAGGGCCGCGTCAGCTCGCTGGCGGGCTTGGTGTTGCCGTCGGGGTCGTCTTCGCGACCGGCTATGAGTTCGCTCAGGCGAACGACATACTTGTCGGCCGAGGGCACCATCTCCACTACGTCGGCCCTAAAGACGGCTCGCAGATAGTCGCCCTCCGGTAATTGCCAGGCAAACTGGACGGCGAACGACTCGCCCGGCTTATAGTGCGCTTCCGGCATGTCTC
The DNA here is from genome assembly GCA_964608255.1 of uncultured Ardenticatenaceae bacterium. GTDB lineage: Bacteria > Chloroflexota > Anaerolineae > Promineifilales > Promineifilaceae > Promineifilum. The sequence goes on along the minus strand of CAZSOD010000009.1, from coordinate 14,313 downwards.
GCTCACGCAAAAAGGGCCGCTACCCATCGGGCAGCGGCCCTTACTCTTGCTGCTTACCGATAACTGACACCGGCCACTGATTACCGGATCGCCAGCTCCGTCGCCTTATCGAACAGGTGGACGTTGTCCATATCGAACACGACGTCGATCTTGTTGCCGGTGTGGACGCCGAAGCGCGGATCGACCGTGCCGACCAAGCTGTTCTTGCCTGAGTTCAAGTAGAGGTGCAACTCGTGGCCCAGTAATTCGACCACTTCGACGGTAGCGCTGATAGGCGCGGCCTCAATGTTAACCGGCGCGTACTCCGGCGCGTGGACGTGCTCCGGCCGGATACCCATGATGACTTCTTTACCGACGTATGGCTCAAAGGCTGCCTTGCGGTTCTCAGGAATGCGCACGCGGAAGTCACCGGTATCGACGAACTGGCGGCCTTCCTCGCTCACGAGCGTGCCGTTGAAAAAGTTCATGGCCGGGCTGCCGATGAAACCGGCGACGAAGATGTTGACCGGCTCATTGTACAGGTTACGGGGCGTGTCGGCCTGCTGCAGGATACCATCGGCCAGCACGGCGATGCGGTCGCCCATCGTCATGGCCTCCACCTGATCGTGGGTGACGTAGATGAAGGTCGTGCCCAGTTTCTGGTGGAGCTTGCTGATTTCAGCGCGGGCCGAGACGCGCAGTTTGGCATCCAGGTTAGAGAGCGGCTCGTCCATGAGGAATACGGCCGGCTCGCGGACGATGGCCCGGCCGAGGGCAACACGCTGGCGCTGGCCGCCGGACAGCGCCTTGGGCTTGCGGTCCAGCAAGTTGGAAAGGCCAATGTTGTCGGCCGCTTCCTTCACGCGCCGGTCGATCTCCGCCTTGGGCATCTTGCGCAATTTCAGGCCGAAGGCCATGTTGTCGTAGACGCTCATGTGCGGGTAGAGCGCGTATGACTGGAAGACCATGGCGATGTCGCGGTCTTTGGGCGGAACGTCGTTCACGACCCGGTCGCCAATAAGAATGTCGCCGTCAGAAATCTCTTCTAGACCGGCGAGCATACGGAGATTCGTGGACTTGCCGCAACCCGACGGTCCGACAAAAACCATGAACTCCTTGTCGGCGATATCAAGGTTGAAGTCCTTGATGACGCTGACGTCGCCGAAGCGCTTGTAGACGTGCCGGAAACTAACGCTTGCCATTGCTCTCTCCTTGGGTGCGATAATGCCGTTTGTAGACGCCCAGTTCGATGCCGCACGGTCGCGGCGGTCATGGGAACAACTATAGCTGGCCGGCCACGATGGTCAATAGAAGTGTCTAACTGCGTGGTGGTTTTGTCTAATATCGTGGTGGCCGCGGCGGGTTTTGCAGACGCGCAGAACGTCCAGATACGGCAAACAGTCTTGCGAAACGAGGTGGGCTCTGCTTTACAGGACGAAAAGTCCTTCCAGGCGGGCAAGCTCGGCGATGTCGGGCGGCAGGTCGGGCGGTAAATAGCGCGCGTAGTCTTTCATCCAGTTGGCCACGCTCTGGTGGTTAACGTCCAGGACGCGGCCGATCTCGCGCAACGAATGGCCCTCCAGATAGAGCTGAAGCGCCTGAAAGCGGATTTCCTCGTCATAGCCCTGATCATGGGGAAATGGCGTATAGCGGCAACCGCACGCGCGGCAACGATAGCGCTGGCTGCCGGCCGAGGTTCGACCGTCGCGGGCTTGCTGCGTCGGCCGATAACACCGGGGGCAGGATGGGCGGTTATTTTCCATTCCTTCTGGCAGTCAGCGCAAGGTAAGCAGCACGGCCAATAGAAAGAGGCTGAATGCCAGCACGGCGATCGGCCAGTTGACGCGCAGCGCATCCGTGAGCGTCAGCGGCTGGCTGGCGCGGGGGCGAGCGTGGCGGCCGAACAGCGCGTCGGCGAACTGCTCAATAGACTGCGGCCGGTCGTCGGGGTGCATTTCCATCGCCCACAGAACGGCCTCGGCCACGTAAGGCGAAATGCGGGCATTTGCCTGGGATGGCGGGCGCAATGCGCGCGGGTTCAGAAAGCGGGTCTTGGCGTCCGGCGGGGGGAAGTCGGTGAGCAAGTGATAGAGCGTCGCGCCCAGGGCGTAAATGTCGGTACGCACGTCGGTATGTCCGCTGTCACCCCCATACTGTTCCAGCGGTGTATAGAGCGCCGTGCCACGCCCCTGGACAACTGTGATCGTGCGCGCATCATCGGGAGCCAGCAGCTTCACCAGGCCGAAGTCGACCAGCTTGATGCGATTGTCCGGTGTCAGTTTGATATTGCCGGGCTTGATGTCGCGGTGGACGATAGGGGGTGACTGACGATGAAGGTAGCTCAACGCGTCAACGATCTGCCGCGCCCACGCCAATACTGTGCCTTGTTCGAGGTTCTGGCCCAGCGCGTGACTCTCGGCCAGTAACTGCCGTAAATCGCTTCCGGGCACGTAGTCCATAACCAGGTAGTCGCGATTGTCATCGGAAAAAAAGTCCGATACCTTCGGCAAGTTAGGGTGGTCTAGCTGGGCCAGGATGCTGGCTTCCTGCAGAAACTGTTGATGCGCTTGCGTGCGGAGTTCCGGCGTCAGGTGGGGGTCGGGGCGAACTTCTTTGATGGCGCACAGCCGGCCCGGCAAGCGCAAGTCCTCAGCGCGGTAGACATTGCCCATGCCTCCCTGACCGACGACGGTCGTCAGCCGGTAGCGATCGCGCAGGACGGTTCCGTCCGGATGCGGCGGGCCGCCCTCCCCGCCGACCACAAGCGGGAGCGGAACGCCCGCGGCGTCGATCACTGGACGATCACTCATAGTATCCATTATAATGCAAACAGGGGAAGCCTGTTAGAGACCGGCCTCGCGAGGATTGTGACGATGGACGATAGACCCGTCTTGGTAGTCAGTGAAGGGGAGCTAGCAGGGCAGCGGTGGGCAATAGCCGAGGATGAGGTCGTGGTCGGCCGCGGCAGCGACTCCGACATCGTCTTGCCCGAGCGCCAGGTTTCGCGCCACCACCTGAAGATCCACTACCGTGACGGCCGCTACATGCTCGAAGACCTGGAGAGCAAGAACGGCACGTTCCTAAACGGGCAACCAGTCCACGGTACGGTCCTCTTGCAAGACGGTGACGAGATCCAGATCGCCCTCTGCGTGCGCATGCTCTTTGTCGGCACGGACGCAACCGTTCCGCTCAGCTTCGACATGCCCCGCGTCGACGGCGCTAACCTCAGGCTAGACGAGGATCGGCGCACCGTATTGATCAAGGGCCAGGAACTGGACCCACCGCTTTCACTAGCCCAGTTCCGGTTGCTACAGATGCTTTATGATGCCGAAGGGGCGGTCTGCGGGCGAGACGAAATTATCGAGGCCGTGTGGCCGGGAACGGGCGGGCTAGGCGTGTCGGAGCAGGCCATAGACGCGCTCGTGCGGCGGCTGCGCGACCGTCTGGCCGAACTGGATGACCACAATTACATTGTCACCGTCCGCGGCCACGGCTTCCGCCTTGCCAACCGTTAGCTACTCCGGCTGAGAACCCCCCGCCGATTTCGCAGATTACACCGTTTCGAACTCTTCAATCGGTGTAATCTGCAAAATCTGTAGGTTTCTTCTTGCCCTACGCCGAGGCGAGGAGACGGGCGTTCAGTTCAAAGCGAATATCCCCGAGGCGCTCTGCCAGTTCAGCCTGACCTGCGTTCTTGGCCTGGTCTTGCAGCATATCCACCACTTGCACCAGGTCGGGTGACACGAGATCGGCCGCCTCGGTCATCAGCCGGTCACGGTCGACCTTGGTGGGCGCGCTAACCAATTGCGACAACAACTGCACCTCCGGCGGAGTTTCGCCCTGAACCTGGCTGATGATCGCCTCCTGTATACCGCGCAGGCGCTCCATTTCCTCGCGCCGGCCGCTCTGCTCGGCATGAACCAGGCGGGCCTCAAGCACGTGCATGAAGGCATCATCAATGCGACCCATATGGGCCGCCACTGCCTCGCGCACGTCGTTCGCGGCCAGGATAGTGTTCAGCGTATCCTGTGCCTCCTGGAGGACTTGCTGGGTTGCCTCTTGCAGCTCGCGCTGCATATCCAGCAATTGGTCGCGAAGGCGGCCCAGGCGTTGGGCCCCGGCTGTGTCCTGAGCCTTCTCACGCTTTTCAATCTCGCCGGTCAGCAGCGCGAAAAACTCGTAGTTCATGGCCGCGCGGCCCGTCAGGGCGATAGCGTTGACGAGGCTCTCGTCCTGCTCATTGGCGAGGATGTGCTTGAAGAGGACCGCGGGCGACAAACCGCCGGCCTTCTGCGCGTCGCGATTTAGGCCGTGGAGTGCGATCTGCTGCTTCTCCAAACGCCGGCCGACTTCGGTTTGGGTCATCAGCCTGGCTTGCAGGTTAAGCAAGCTGTTGACCTGGTTGGGGTTGCCCATCTGGCTCGTGGCCTCTATCTGCGCCCGCAGGATGGCGAAAAACGTCTCATCGATCTCGCTCTTGCGCTCCTTGATCAGATAGTCTTGCACATCGGGCGAAGCCGTCGCCAGGGCGCGCAAGAGGTCAACCTGCTTTTGCTGCCGGGCCAGCATTTCCGGCGTGACCCCTTCCGTGCCCCAGACCCTCTCCATGAAGCTCTGCATCGTCAGCATCGTTTGAGGCTGTAACATGTAGCCGCGCCGCTGCTCCATCGGCGTCTGGTTGATGACCTGCTGCACGAGGCGGCCAATCAACTCCTCCCGCCGCACTTGGTCCAGGTTCATTTCCTGGGGTACGTGGATCATGAACAGGTCGTGGGCGGCGTCGTGATAAAGCAACGGCGTCGCGATGCGGCCGCCGGCGCCACAGTTCGGACAAACCGCAACATTGAGCTGGCCGGACAGCAGCATCTCCTTGAGCTGCGGCTGGCGGCCGACGTCGATAACCTGATAAATGTCGGCGACGTAAGGCACTCCACAATTCGGGCAGGTAATCTGCGTTTGCATGCAATCTCCTCTACTCGGGCGGGCGCAAACGGGACGGGCAACCAATCATGCCCACTGCCCGGCTCGCCGCCCGGCTTATCAAAAGGTCAATCTCGCGGCAGTGAAAAGGTGAAGGTCGTGCCTGGCGCGCCCGGCTGCTGTTCGCCGTTGCTCTGGAACCAGATGCGACCATGGTGCGCCTCAACGATGGCGCGCGAGAGATACAATCCCAGCCCGGTGCCTTCAGTTTTGCGGCTGAGGGCATTGTCAAGCCGGGAGAATTTCTGAAAGATACGGTGCTGGTCACGGGCAGCGATGCCGATCCCTTCGTCGCAGACCGCAACGGTGACATGTTCAGGATGAATCTCGCCGCGAATGGTAATGCGGCCGCCGTCCGGCGAATACTTGATGGCATTGCTCACCAGGTTATTGAGCACCTGAGTCAGCCGGCGCTCGTCGCCGATCACTGTGGGAAAATCGGCCGGGAACTCAACATCAATGGGGTACTGGTCGGCCTGCGTGGCGAACTTGCGAGCCACGGCCGCGGCCACCTTGGGCAGGCTGACCTCGTCGCTGATCTCCAGTGCGAAGGTACCTGCCTGTAGCCGCGACGCCTCCAGCAAGTTGTCGATCAGTCCATTGAGGTTATCGGCCTCCTCCTCAATGACGCTCAGTGACTCGTCCAGCACTTCGGACGACCATCGGGCGTCGGGCCGCCGCAAGGTCCCGGCATAGCCCTTGATAATCGAGACAGGCGTCTTGAGCTCGTGGCTGATGATTGAGATGAAGGTCTTTTGCAGCGCCTCTTCTTCGCGGTAGCGGGTCAGGTCACGGACGCTGGCGATGATGTCGGTCATTTGGCCGTCGTGATCCATCAGCGGAGCATACGTGATGCCCAGGCTAATGGTTTCCAGTTCGCCGGGACAGGCCGCGTCACGGCGGCGGCGCGCCTCGCCCTCCACGTAGAGGTGGGCGGCATTGCGGAGCGGCCAGTTGCGCTCCAGCGCGTCGTTCAGCTCGGATTCCGTCTTGAGCGCCCGCCACTCGATCACGTCGTTGTGAGAGCGACCGATGGCCTCGGCGGCCGGCCAACCGGTCATATGGCTGAGGGCGCGGTTGAAGACAGTGATCCGCAGGTGCGGGTCGAGGATCATCACGCCATCGGCGCTCTGTTCCAAAATAGCATCGAGACGCTGCTTCTCCTGGTTGACCTGCTGATAAAGGCGCGCGTTACGGACGGCAATGGCCGCTTGCTCAGCAAAGCTGCGCAATAGATTGGGCGCGTCCTCGACGAAGTAGTAATTGCCCGACTGGAAGACGTAGATCAGGCCGATAACGTCGTCACCGCTGCTGAGCGGCAGGCGAATGACCTGCGTCAGGCCGAGGTTGGCCTCGTGGGCGATATTGCGAAGCTGGTTGGCAAGCTCCGGGAAAGCCTCACCCTCGTGTCCCTCGCGATAGGGCACGCCCCGCACCAGCGGCGCGAAGTGGTCAACGAGGTGCGGCGGAATGCCATAGACCGCGGCCACGCGCAACGTATCCGCTCCCGGGTCGGCCAGGGCGATCATGCCCGCCTGACCGGAAACGAGTTCCACGGCCGACTTAAGAATCAGGCGCAGCAGATCATGCAGGTCAAGCTCGGCCGTCATCGCCCGGCTAATCGCCAGCAAGTATTCCCGCTGCAGGATGCGGATGTCGACCAACGCTCTCGCCATGTTTCGTCTCTCGGCAACGACTCAAAATTCTATCACAGCTTGCCGTCGCCCGCAGTTTTTGTTCACAGAACTGCCCTCACGACAGTGCTTGTTGTAGAGTAGCCCCCTTCTCTTGGAATTGCGTAAAATGAATACTGGAGTAACCTAGAGAAGTTCCTCAAGTGCGCTATGCCTTTCGTTGACCATGATGGACTCCGCTTCTACTACGAAACAGCGGGGCCACCGACAGCTCCCCCTCTTTTGATCATCAGCGGCCTTGGCGATTACACGGCCAAGTGCGCCTGGCAAATGCCCGCCTTGGCCGAGGAATTCTTCGTCATCACTTTTGACAACCGGGGCGCGGGTCGCAGCGCCGCACCCGCCGGGCGGTACCCCTTGCGCGCCATGGCCGATGATGCCGCGGCTATCTTGAGCGCCGTGGGAATCGCTTCGGCCCACGTCTTCGGCTTCAGCATGGGCGGCATGATCGCCCTCAACCTGGCGCTACGTCACTCCGCCCGCGTACACCGGCTGGTGCTCGGTTGCACCACCGCCGGCGGCCGTCTTTTCGCCCATCCCTCTCAGCAAGTTCTCGCGGCGCTTACGATGCCGCCGGCTAGCGGCGATCGACGCCGTGATTTCTACGATGGCCTGTGGACCTCGCTGGGCGATCGTTGCCGGGCGGAAAATATTGCGGTGGTGGAACAGCTGGCCGAGATGGCCATCGCCAACCCGCAATCGCCTCAGGCCTACGCCGGCCAATTGGAAGCGATTGCCACGCACAACGTCGCCGGTCGTTTAGGCGAGATTCGTGCGCCGACGCTGGTTCTCCACGGCACGGCCGACCGCCTGATCCCGCCAGAAAACGGGCGCTTGCTGGCCGACCACATTCCTGGCGCGCGGCTCATCCTCTATCCCGATGCGGGACACCTTTTCTTCATCGAAGAAGCGGACGCCGTCAATCGCGACATCCGGCAGTTTCTTCGGGAGGACTCAGACACGCCACAATGATCAACTTCGCCGGTATCCGCATCGGTCACGCCACTCACCCCCAGCATGCCACCGGCTGTACCGTCTTTCTCTGCCCCGAAGGGACGTACGGCAGCGTTGACGCGCGCGGCCCCGCGCCGGGAAGCCGCGAGTTAGCGCTGCTGGCGCCCGACAAGCCGGACGATAAACAGGTGAACGCGGTGTTGCTGACCGGCGGAAGCGCATTCGGCCTGGCGGCGGCCGACGGAGTGATGCGCTACCTGGCTGAACGCGGCATCGGCCATCCAACGCCGGTACGTCCTGTGCCCATCGTGCCGGCGGCCGTCGTGTTTGACCTGCGTCCCGGCGTCAGCTTCACACCCGATGCGGCCATGGGCTACGCGGCCTGTGAAGCGGCCGAGGCATTCACCAGCGAGATCGCCCAGGGCAACGTTGGCGCCGGAGCGGGCGTACTCGTCGGCAAATGGGCCGGCTTCGCCCATCTAATGAAGGGCGGTTTCGGGGCGGCCGCGCTCGAACAAGCCGGGGTCGTCGTAGCCGCTGCGGCGGTGGTCAACGCCGTCGGGGATATCGTCAACGCCGATGGCTCGGTGCTGGCCGGGGCGCGCGACGGGCAGGGCTGGCTCGCGGACCGCTACCCGCTGCGCTACGCGCCCGAGACGGTGCTATGGCCGGCCGGGACCAACACGACCCTGGTCGTCGTAGCGACGAACGCCATTTTATCACGTAGCGAGCTGGCGCGGCTGACCCACCACGCCCACAACGGCCTGGCGATCGCCGTGCGGCCGTCGCATACGCGCCACGACGGCGACGTGGCCTTTGCCCTCGCGACCGGCCAAGCACCCGCGCCGATGAACCTCGTCAATAACATGGCAGTGGCGGCTGTGGCCGAGGCCATTCGCAATGCCGTCCGCTTGGCGGAAACGCGCGACGGCGCGCCGGGACTGGCGTCGATGTAACGTGGGCTGGCAGTGCGCGAGAGGGGAAAGGATTATGGCACAGGTAATCTCCGTTTTCGGTAGCTCGGCTCCCAAGCCGGACAGCGCGGCCTACGCAGTGGCGCGGCTGACGGGCCGGCTGCTGGCCGAGGCAGGCTTTGTCGTTGCCACGGGCGGTTATGGCGGTACGATGGCGGCCGTCAGCCAGGGCGCGGCCGAGGCCGGCGGCCATGTCATCGGCGTCACCTCCGGCCATATGGAGCGCTATCGCCCTATGCCAGCCAACCAGTGGGTGGCGGAGGAGATCCGGTATGAGTCGCAGCGCGACCGGCTGTTGCACCTGGTCATGACCAATGGCGGCATGATCGCCCTACCCGGCGGTATCGGGACGCTGTCGGAGGTTGCACTCGCCTGGAGCCTATTGCAAACGGGCGAGATGTCCCCCCGGCCGCTCGTCCTGCTTGGCCCGACGTGGCGAGAGACCATCCGCTTCTACGCCCAGCCGGAGTATATCCGGCCGCGTGACATGGACCTTATCTACCTGGCAACGGGTCCCGACACCGCTGTGGCCTATCTGCGCCAGGCACTGGCCACCGGCTTGGAGTAGCGTCCCACCGGTTCATCGTTCAGCGGTTCGGCGCGTTCCGCCGGATTCACCAGAGCATGACAGCGCTGGGTCACAAACGAAGCAAGGTCTATGGATAACCCCCTCATTTTCCTCAAGCTAGGCGGCTCGCTGCTAACGGACAAGACGGCGACCGAAGCGCTGCGTGCCGAGGTTCTTGACCGGCTCGCCAACGAGATCGCGGCAGCCCGTGACGCACACCCCGGACTACGGCTACTCCTTGGCCACGGCAGCGGTTCCTTCGGCCATGTAGCCGCCGCCCGGTTCGGCACGCGTCAAGGCGTCAACGGGGCGGCGGCTTGGCAAGGCTTCGCCGTGGTAGGCGACGCGGCGGCGCGACTCAATCGCCACGTCGTTGCCGCGCTGCTGCGCGCCGGCGTGCCGGCCATCAGCCTGTCGCCCGTCGCTTCGGCCTCGGTCGAGGACGGGCGCATACGCAGTCTGGCGGGGGGCCCAATCGTCGCGGCATTGGCAGACGGGCTGCTACCGGTCGTCTACGGCGACGTGGCTTTTGATGCAACGCGCGGCGGGACGATCATCTCCACCGAGGAAGTGCTGGGCTTCCTCGCCCCTGTTCTGACCCCCTCCTGGCTCCTGTTGGCCGGGGATACCCAGGGCGTCTTGGACCTGAACAAACAGGTAATCCCGCTTATCACCCGGGCCACGCTGCCGGACGTGCTGCCGGCGCTGCACGGCTCCGGCGGCACCGATGTGACCGGTGGCATGGCCGGCAAGGTTGCCGCCGTGCTCGACCTCCTCGAGGCGCAACCCGGCCTGCGGGCGCGCATCTTCTCCGGCCTGGAACCCGATCAACTGCGCCGCGTCCTTCTAGCGCCGGCCACTATGGCCGGTACTGAACTTGCCTAGCTGCAGACGCGCGCGGCTTCCCGCGGTCTTGAGACAAGACATGACAATGTAATAACTTGTTTGTGACAAATTTCACTAACAAAACCGTCCTCCCTTTGCCATAATGTCTGGGAAGAATCGCTACCGCTCAGGCACTAACGGCTGCCATGGCTGCGCCGCGGATTGATCGCCTGCAACACCAAGCGGTAGACTCCCGGCGGCCCTCCCGCCGGAGCTGGACAGGAGACACATGGCTCTGCGGAACGAAAAGGTTGAGCCGCCATCGGATGACAAGCGATGGCGTATCGTTCAGGCTACGATGCAGCGCAACGGCTTTGAACGGGATGGCCTCATCGAAACGCTGCACACCGTTCAGGAGTCCTTTGGTTTTCTCGATGACGATTCGCTGCGCTACGTCGCCGCGTCGCTCAATGCCCCCCTCAGCCAGGTCTACGGCGTTTCTACCTTCTATCACTTGTTCAGCCTGAAACCAGCCGGACAACATACCTGTGTTGTCTGCCTCGGCACGGCGTGCTACATCAAGGGGATGCCCGCGCTGCTCAAGCAGATTGAGGCGCGCTACGGTATCAAGGCGGGTGAGACGACCGAAGACGGCACGCTATCGCTGTTGACCGCGCGCTGCCTCGGCTCGTGCGGTCTGGCTCCGGTGGCCGTGTTCGACGGCAACATTGCCGGCAAGCTTGACGTGGCCGAAGCCATGCACCGGCTGCAAGGGATCATGGAGGTAGAACATGCTCGAGAAGCTTGAGGAAATCACACTTGCCGAGCAGGAGCTGGCGAGCCGCTATGACCATACGATCAACGTTTGCATGGCCGCCGGCTGCATGTCGTCACAGAGTGGGGCCATCAAGGAAGCGCTCGACCGCGAGGTCGAGGCCCACGGCGAAGGGCACCGTTGCCGGGTGCGGGGTGTGGGTTGCATGGGCCTGTGCGCCCAGGGCCCACTGGTCAGCGTCGACGCCGGCCGGCCGCACGAGGTACTCTACCAAACCGTGACCCCGGACGACGCCCCGGCCATCGTCGAGTCGTTGGCGGCTGGCGCGGTGGAGCGGCTGCGCTGCCGCACTGACGTGCCCTTCTTCCAGCGCCAGAAGAAGATTGTGCTGGAGAACAGCGGCCTGATCGATCCCGAGCGCATCGAAGAGTACATCGCCAACGACGGCTACGCGGCCCTGCTCAAAGCCATCGGCGAGATGGACCCGGCCGACGTCATCGACGAGATCGTCACCAGCGGCCTGCGCGGCCGGGGCGGCGGCGGCTACCCGACCGGCCTGAAGTGGACGACCGTGGCCAAGTCCGACGGCGACACCAAGTACGTCATCTGCAACGCCGACGAGGGCGACCCGGGCGCGTTCATGGACCGCAGCGTTCTGGAGAGCGACCCGCACCGCATCCTCGAGGGCATGGCCATCGCCGGTTACGCCATCGGCGCGACCCAGGGCTATATCTACGTTCGCGGCGAATACCCGCTGGCCGTGGCCCGCCTCAAGACGGCCATCCGCCAGGCACGCCGCGCCAACATGCTCGGCAGCGGCATCGGCGGCTCGCAGTTCGCCTTCCACATCGACATTCGCCTCGGTGCGGGCGCATTCGTTTGCGGCGAGGAGACGGCGCTCATCGCCTCCATCGAGGGCAAGCGCGGCCAGCCCCGCCCCCGCCCCCCCTACCCGGCCGAATATGGTCTGTGGGGCCAACCGACGCTCATCAACAACGTCGAGACGCTGGCCAGCGTCGCGCCCATCATCCGCAATGGCGGCGACTGGTATCGCAGCATCGGCACCGCCACGAGCAAGGGCACCAAGGTCTTTGCCCTGGCCGGCAGCATCAACAACACCGGCCTGATCGAAGTGCCAATGGGCACACCGCTACGCGAAATTATCTACGAGATCGGCGGCGGCGTGTCCGGCGGCGGAACGTGCAAGGCCATCCAGACCGGCGGCCCGTCCGGCGGCTGCATCCCGGCGCAGTTCCTTGATACGCCGGTGGACTACGAATCGCTGGCCGCGCTCGGCTCCATCATGGGGTCCGGCGGCATGATCGTCATGGACGAATCGGCCAGCATGGTCGACGTGGCGCGCTACTTCATGGAGTTTTGCATGTCGGAGTCGTGCGGCCGCTGCGTGCCTTGCCGCGTCGGCACGGTCCACATGCATAATCTGCTCGATAAGTTCAGCCGCAAGGAAGCGACCGCGCGCGACCTGATCCTGCTGGAAAAGCTGTGCGACATGGTGCGCAACACCAGCCTGTGCGGCCTGGGCCAAACCGCGCCCAACCCGGTGCTGAGCACGCTGCGCTATTTCCGCGACGAATACCTGGCCTCTATTGTCGACGAGACGCCCGAACGGGTCCCAACCGCGCCCGCCATGCCCGCCGGGCGCAACGGCTCGTCGCGCAAGGAGCCGCTGACTGTGGAGGTGGCCCGATGAAACGGCCGTTCAAGTCACGTGTCAAGACTCTCAAGATCGACGGGATCGACGTCGGCGCGCGCGAGGATGAAACCATCCTCGAACTGGCGCAGGAAAACGGCATCTTCATCCCGACCCTGTGTCACCTCGAAGGCGTTCATGACATCGGCGCCTGCCGCCTGTGCCTGGTCGAGATCAAAGGCTCGACCAAACTCTTCCCGGCGTGCATGACCTACGCCGACGAGGGCATGGAGGTCGTCACCAACTCCGAGCGACTGACCACCTACCGCCGCCAGGTGCTCGATCTGCTCTTCTCGGAGCGCAATCACGTCTGCGCGGTGTGCGTCTCCAATGGCCACTGCGAACTGCAATGGCTGGCCGAAAAGCTGGGTATCAGCCACGTCGGCGTGCCCTACCTCTACCCGCAACTCGCGGTCGACGCGTCGCACTCCTTCTACACTATCGACCACAACCGCTGCATCCTCTGCACCCGCTGCGTCCGCGTCTGCGACGAGATCGAGGGCGCGCACACCTGGGACGTGATGGGCCGCGGCGTCGAGTGCCGGGTCATCAGCGACCTGAACCAGCCGTGGGGCGACTCCGAGAGCTGCACCCGTTGCGGCAAGTGCGTCCAGGTCTGCCCGACCGGCGCGCTGGTGTCTAAGGGCAAAGCGGTGGCCGAGATGACCAAACGCAAGGGCTTTCTGCCCTACTTGCAGACCATGCGGGAGGGGCGGCGATGAACGGCAAACAGAAACTAGCGACAGTTTGGCTCGACGGCTGCTCCGGCTGCCACATGTCCTTCCTCGACATTGACGAGCGCATTCTCGACGTGGCGGCCGTGGCCGACCTCGTCTATAGCCCCCTGGTGGACGCCAAGGAGTTTCCGCCTGACGTGGACATCACCCTTATTGAGGGCGCGGTCAGCAGCGAGGAAGACTACCACAAGATTCAGATGGTCCGGGCGCGCACGCGCATCCTCGTCTCGCTGGGCGACTGCGCGGTGACGGCCAACGTGCCGGCCATGCGCAATCGCTTCAAGGTGGACGCAGTGCTGAACCGCGCCTACTTCGAGAACGCGCAACTTAACCAGCAGATCCCGGTCGAAGTCATCCCGCCGCTGCGCAAGCAGACAATCCCGGTTCATCAGGTCGTGCCGGTCGATGTGTTTATTCCCGGCTGCCCGCCTTCGGCCGACATCATCTTCTATGCCCTGACTGAGTTGCTGGCCGGGCGCACCCCTGAACTGCGCGGCAAGACGCACTTCGGTTCGTAAGCGTAAGAGACTCACGCAAAGACGCGAAGACGCAAAGAACCCCACACATTCTTCGCGTTGCGTCTTGACGTGAGGTTCTCTTCAGGAACAAGACATGACCAAGACGATCACCATCGACCCCGTGACCCGGATTGAGGGGCACAGCAAGATCACCATCCAGCTCGACGACGCCGGGCGGGTCAGTTCGGCCCGCTTCCACGTGACGCAGTACCGCGGCTTCGAGAAGCTGGTCGAGGGGCGGCCGTTCCACGAGATGCCATCGCTGACCGCGCGCATTTGCGGCATCTGCCCGGTCAGCCACCTCATCGCCTCGGCCAAGACGTGCGACGCGCTGCTGGCGGTGCAGATTCCGCCGACCGCCGTCGATCTGCGCCAGATCCTCAACCTGGCCCAGATTCTCCAATCCCACGCCCTCAGCTTCTTCCACCTGTCGTCGCCTGACCTGGTGCTGGGCATGGACTCCGACCCGACGCAGCGCAACCTGTTCGGCGTGGCGGGGCAGAACCCCGACCTGGCCCGCGACGGCATCTGGCTGCGCCAGTTCGGCCAGGAGATCATCGCCCTGCTGGGCGGCAAGCGCATCCACCCGGCGTGGGTC
>CAZSOD010000008.1:0-58915 GCA_964608255.1 uncultured Ardenticatenaceae bacterium | reverse complement strand
TCGCCCCACCCTTCACCGAGTGCGAGTTCGATATCATGTATAATGAGGGTATCTCGCGCAGCGGTGACGTACTCGACCTGGCGACGACCTATAACATTGTCGACAAGCGCGGCGCGTACTTCCGCTACAACGACATCCTGCTCGGCCAGGGGCGCGAAAATGCCAAGGTATACCTGGCGGAGAACCCGGCAATCATGATCGACCTGGAGCGTCGTATCCGCGCCGAGGCCCGGCTCGCTCCGGTCAAGATGGACGATGACACAACGGCTGAGGGTGCGGCCGAAGCCCCCGACGAATTTTAGCTGCGCCATCTAACCCAGGCAGGGGCGCGGCAACCGCAACAGGGTCGCCGCGCCCAACGACCGCGATGGCGTGACTCAGGCCCCGCGAGAGCCGTTAGTCCCCTTGTAAGCTTGGGCTAATAAAGTGGAGCCAGTTGCGGGCGAGCACTAGCCGCGCCCAGCTAGTTGGTTGACACAAGGGGTTCCGCTGCTATAATCCTTCGGTATTCTGTTAACACCGGCAATGTTCTACCCCCGTTGAACAACGCACAAATCTAACTACTCCGCGTGGTAGCTCCACGCGTGAAACTCTACACGCCTTTGCAGGAGAGTTCTGTCATGAGTGCAGACGCTATTGAAACCACCACCGAAGAGACCGTCGCGGCCGAGAGCGCACCAGCCAGTATCGCGGACCTAAAATCCAAGATGCAGCTCACCGGCACCGTTAAGCGACTCGAACTCTACGGGGCATTTATCGACCTGGGTAACGGCCTGACCGGGCTCATCCACGTCTCCAAGCTCGGCGGCGAGCAGGTCAACCGGGTTTCCGATGTTTTGAAGGAAGGTGACCAGGTCAACGTCTGGGTTGAGAAGGTCGATCCGGAAAAGCAGCAGATCATGCTGACGATGGTTCCGCCGTTGGCCGTCGATTGGGGCGAACTTCAGACCGATCGGTCGTACACAGGCACCGTAACGCGCCTGGAGAATTTCGGTGCATTTGTCAACATCGGCGCGGAGCGGGAAGGGCTGGTTCACATTAGCGAGCTGAGCCACAACTACGTCAAGCATCCGAGCGAGGTTGTCAAGGTTGGCGACGAGGTCGAGGTAAAGGTGCTTGGCTTTAACCGCCGCAAGCGCCGTATCGACCTGAGCATGAAAGCGCTCGTCGAGAAGCCCGAAGCCGAAGCGTCGACGGTCTATTCCGCGCGGCCTCAGGGCGGCAACCGGCCCCAGGGTGGCAACCGGCCGCAAGGCGGTCAGGGTGGCGGGCGGCAGCGCCGTCGCGATACGCAGCCTGAAGAGATCGAGGTCTACGACGACGAGCAGGAAGAAATCCCGACGGCAATGGAGATCGCGATGCGTCGCGCCCTTGGCAACGACGCCATTACAGCCGTCAAGACAGAGCAGCGCGGCCGCAAAAAGGGCAAGAGCCGCGGTGAAGACCAGCGCCGGGTGCAGGAAGACTTGCTGAAGCGCACTCTCACGATGCAGAGCGACAACTAGGCTGGCCGTCGCAATGCGTCCGCACTCAAAAACGGGGTGGTTGATTATCAACCACCCCGTTTCTACATGAACGCTAATTGGCCGGCGGCGCTAAAACACACCGGCCGGCCAATCGATCATGAGAGCTTCCAGGCGCGTGCCCGCCGGAACCTCGCTAACCCCTTCCGGCACAATCATAAGCGCGTTGGCCAGGACGAGCGATGTCATCATGTGCGAGCCCTGGCCGCCGGTCGTCATCGCCACGTAACCACGCTCGTCCCTCGTCACCACGGCCCGCAGGTAACTCTCGCGGCCATCGGAACGCAGGTCTTCGAGCACCACGACCGTCACCCGGGGGCGGCCTAGGGCGCTATGCCCGGCCATCTTCAGGATCGCTGGCCGCGCGAAGATCTCAAACGACACCATGGCCGACACCGGGTTTCCGGGCAAGCCGAGGAAGGGCACACCGCGGTAGTCGCCGAAGGCCAGCGGCTTACCCGGCCGCATTCTCACCCGCCAGAAGCGCACGCTGCCCGCCTCATCCAGAACGGCCTTAACCACATCGTAAGCCCCGACCGAGACGCCGGCCGAGCTGATTAGCAGATCGACGCTCGCCGCGACACCCTCATCAAGCCGCGTCCGGACATCCGCTTCCCGATCACGCGCGATGCCCAGGATCACCGGCTCGCCGCCCAATGCCCGCACCTGAGCTGCCTGAGCATAGCCGTTGCTGTTGCGAATTTTGCCTGGGGACAGCGGCGCACCGACTTCGACCAATTCGTCACCTGTAGCCAGCACGCCCACCCGCGGCCGTCGCACCACCGCCACTTCCGCCACGCCCAACGAGGCAAGCACGCCAAGCTCTTGCGGCCGGAGCACATGCCCCGTCGCCAGCACCTTCTGGCCGGCGCGGATGTCCTCACCCGGGTAGCGAACGTAATCACCCGTGCGCACTTGCCGGCGCACCGCCACCCATTCCGGCAGCGGCCGCTCGCGATCGCGCCACGGCTCATCGGTGTCCTCCACGGGAACGACTGCGTCCGCGCCCGCAGGCAGCGGCGCACCGGTCATGATCCGTGCCGCGGTCCCCGGCGCGACCTCAACCGCGCTCGGCTGGCCGGCGGCGATATCGGCCACGACGCGCAACTTGGCCGGCGACTCGGCACTAGCGGCTACCACGTCCGCGGCGCGCAAGGCATAGCCGTCCATCGACGAGTTAGCAAACGGCGGCAGGCTGTCGTGGGCCACCACGGGCTCGGCCAGCACGCGGCCAAGGGCATCGAGCAGCGATACGCGCTCGGCCGCCAGCGGCTGGAAGCGAGCCAGAACCAGGGCCAGCGCTTCCGGCACCGTTAGGTCTTCTTGTCGCGTCATAAGGGCTGTCTACATGGGGCTGTACTGGGCAAATACGTAGCCGCTGGGGCCGCCGTCAACGAAGACGTTGAAGGGTGAATTGAACAATCGAACCCAGGTGTTGCGCTGCAATTGCCGGAAGGGATCAGGGTACGGGATTGCGCCATAGAGCGGATGCCAGACCTGGAAGCCGCCAAAGCTCATCCAGCCGATGAAGAACCCATAGAATGGGCCGTACCAGTTATTCGGATAGGGCATCCAGAACATGCCGGGCACTTGCGGCGGAAGGACGCCGGAGGGCAGCGCGCCGGGGATGTTCGACGTAGTAGCGGCAATAGGCGGCCCACCGAACGATTCGGCGTTGGAAGGCGTCGCAGCGGCGGTCGCGCCTGGCTCGGGCCAGGGCACATGGGGGCGCAGTTGGCGGCTGGCGGCTACTAGCTCGTCTAGTCGCCCGTGCCGGCGGCAGTAGTCGATCAGTTCGCGGGCGCGCGCGGCGCGCGTGCCTCCCGGCAGATTTTCGAAGTCAATGCCTAGCCGGAAACAGAGGTCGGCCAATTCCTCGGCGTTGAAGTACTCGGCAATCTGGTCGCTCAGTTTGACGAGATCCATGCGGCCTCAGCTCCTCCGCGCCTAGTTCGCCAGCCGCCCGTCCAGTTCTAGCTGGTCCGCCGCGCCCTGCATGGCCGCCAGCACGTTTTCGATATGGGGCCACAGCTCAAGTTCGCCGTTGAAGCACGCCCGGCTAAAGTCCTCTGTGACCTGAGCGACGTGGTCCCGGTCGACGCCGGCGGCAAAGCGCCGATCCTTCCACTTTTTCCGTAGGGTTTGGGGCGTCGTCTCGGCGATGTTGAGCGAGGGCTTCACCAGCGTCGCGGCGATGATTAACCCGGTGATCTCGTCGCAGGCCAGAAGGGCGAAGTCGACCGGCTTCTCGCGCGGCACGCCGGTGCCCTCCTCGTAGTGGGAGAAGATGATGCGAATCGTTTCCTCGTCCCAGCCCTCGGCGCGCAGGATATCGCCGCCCTTCATGGGGTGTTGGCCCAGGTCGGGGTGAATCTCCCAGTCGAAGTCGTGGAGCAAGCCGACCGTGGCCCACGAATCGGGGTCGTAGCCCAGGCGTTCAGCGTAGTAGCGCATGGCGGCGCTGACCGCCAACATGTGGCGGCGCAGGCCGCGATCCTGGACATAGTGGCAGACGGTCTGCCACGCGTCGTCACGGGTCTTCACGTCACTCGCCCTCGGCCTCTTCAGCCGCAGCCTGGCCCCGTTTTGCGCCGCAATCGCAGCCGCCGCCTTCGTGCTTGGAGCAACCAGCCTCGGCCTTCTTTTTGAGCGCCTCTAGCTCTTCCAACGGCTCGATCTGCGGCCGCGGCACCTCGTGCACCTCTTCGCCCACCAACACCATAACCGAATCGCGGAGCGGGCGCAGGTCGATGACCTTACCTTCACCGTGAGGCGTGCCGATGATCTTGCCAACCCGGGGCAACTGTTTGCGCGCCTCCACATACTGCTCGTACTCGTAGACGAGACAGCACCGCAGCCGGCCGCACATGCCAGTGATCTCCTGGGGGCTAAGAGAGATCCCCTGCTCCTTGGCCATCCGGATGGAGATGGGACTGAACTCAGTCAGGAACGTGGAGCAACAGCGCGGAATGCCGCACGCGCCGTAGCCGCCCATGACCTTGGCCACGTCGCGCGGCCCTACGAGCTGCATCTCAACGCGTGTGCGCAGGAGGCGGCCGAGATTACCCTGCACCTGGCGCACGTCCAGCTTCTTGTTCTCAGTCGTATAGGAGATAGTCAGCCAGGAGCCGTCGAAGCTGTACTCAGCCTTAACGAACTTGGCGTCCCGGACGCCCGCCTTGGCCGCTTCTTCGCGACAGGTAATGAGCGCGTCCAGTTCCTTCGACTCCCACACCTGGCGCATGACCAGGTCCCGGGGCGTCGCTTTGCGCTGGACGGCGCGCAAGCCCTTGGCGCGATGAACTTCGTCCGGTGGAATGAAGGCGATCACCTGGCCAAGTTGCTTGCCGCGCTTGGTTTCAACGACGACGTAGTCGCCGGGGATCACGTCTTTATGGGAGCCGACCTTGAAGTGGTAGAGCTTCCCGAGTTTTTGAAAGCGAATTCCGATAAAATCAGAGGTTTCGCCAGGCGCCAACACAGTGGGCATTGGACTATTCCCTCGTTGTAGTCTGTTTCGTTACCACAAGGCCCTGTTTATACACGAAACAGGGGCGATTGTCAGCGGCCAGTAAGTCAGTGGCTCAGTAGTCAGTCTGAATCACCAGCCTACTGATCGAGTGACCTACCGACAACTAGCCGATCATCTGAATCGGAATGATGTTGTCCGCCTGCACCTGAAGAGTCAGGACGCTGACCCTGGCGGCCACGTCGCGGGCGATCTGGCGCAGCGCCAGCGCCGCGGCCGAATCGGGGTGGGCCACGACGATCGGCTCGCCACTGTCGCCACCCTTGCGAACGTTGGCATCCAGGGGCACGGAACCCAGATATAGCGTGTTATAGTCCTTCGCCAGTTGCTCCCCGGCGCCCGTACCGAAGAACTCGCCACTCATGTTCTCGATGACGCCAATGATCGGTACGTCTAGCTTCTCAAACGTCTTCAATCCGCGCACCGCATCCGACGCGGCAACCTGCATCGGCTGGGTGACAACGATGGCCCCCGACAGGGGTAACACCTGAGCCAGCGTCAATTGCGCATCGCCCGTGCCCGGCGGCAGGTCAACCACGAGATAGTCCAGGTCGCCCCAGTCCACATCGGTCAACAATTGGCGGATGGCGCTGTGGAGCATCGGCCCGCGCCAGATCAACGGCTGGTCGGGCCGGACGAGAAAGGCCATAGAGATGAACTTCACGCCGTAGTTCTCGGCCGGAACCATCTTGCGGTTGCGAGGCGGCGGCATCTCTTTGCGGCCCATCATCATCGGCACGTTCGGGCCGAGGATGTCGGCATCAAGCAGCCCCACCCGCGCGCCCTCTTTCGCCAGCGAAATGGCGAGGTTTACGGCGATCGTCGTCTTGCCTACGCCCCCTTTGCCGCTGGAAACAGCGATTGTGTTACGAAAGTTCTGGCCGATTTGGTCGCCGATGCGCCGGTCTGCGGGCACGTTGGCGTCCCAGTTAATCGTTACCTCGCCTATCCCCGGGACGCGGGACAGGGCCGCGCGAGCGTCGTTCTCCATCTTGCCGCGCAACGGGCAGGCGGGCGTCGTCAACATAATTGTGAAAGTCACGTCGCGGCCGTTGACCGCCAGATTGCGGATCATGTTGAGCGACACCAGGTCGCGGTGGAGTTCCGGCTCGATGACTGTTGCCAGCGCTTTCATCACAGCGTCTTCGCTCAGCGCCGGCTGGTCGGTCTTGCGTCCAAACATTGCATCTCTCCGAATCTTCTCAAAACGAAATCGCTCCAGCGGGAGCGATTTCGACAACTCGTTCCAATCGTTCGCCGTCCCGCGCTTGAGCGCGCTGGCCGGGTAGAAGCGGCGACTGCGAACTCTAGTATTGCGCGCCCTTGTAGGGCAACTGGCGGGCAACGTCGTCGGCCATGCGCGGCCCGTCGTCTTCGCCGCGCTTCTTGGTCTTGGCCGCCTCGGCCAGCTGCCGGCCGATTTCCTCGGCCGCGGCGCGCTTCGGGGAAATCTCCTGCCAATAGCTCAAAGGCTTGCTCAGCCGGGCCTTGTCATGAATATGGGCTGAAGAGCGATCGTAGTCGGACAACTCGTAATCGTGGTCCATCTTGATCGCGTCGAACGGGCAGAACTCGGCGCAAAAGCCGCAGTTCATGCAGATGTCGATATCGATGTAGAAGTTGACCGGCTCTGGTTTCGGGCGGCCGTTGGGCAGTTTGCCGCGTTCGATCCAGATGCACTGCGGCGGGCACACCTTGGCGCAAATGCCGCACGATGTGCACCAGTCATGGCCCCAGCGCTGGCCGGGCGGCGGGTCGTCAGTCACCAGGAAAGGGGTGAAGCGGAAGCGCTCCGGCATGGGCAGCTTCTCTTCGGGGTAAAAGACGGTAATGACGCCCTCGCCCTTGGGACTCTGCCGGACGTAGAGCGCCTCGCTGTTGTAGTAGCGGCCGCCCTTTCCTGCCCACCTGATGTCATCGACATAGGTTTGAAAGAAATGGCGCAAGGTGACGGCCATTCCCTTAATGATGCCTGATCCGTACATGGTGTCTCCTATGCCGCGGGTCAGCGACCCGCGCTCCATCCGTTAGCGGTCAACCTCGCCCAGGACGATATCGATGCTGCCGAGAATGGCGACGACGTCGGCCACTTTATGGCCACGGGCCATAGGGCCAAGGGCAGTCAGGTTGATGAACGATGGGGCGCGCACGTGGTAGCGGCTGGGGTTGCCGTCGCGACGCTTGGCCGTCACATAATAGCCAAGTTCGCCCTTGGGGTTCTCAACGCGGCCGTAGGATTCGCCGCCGCGCGGCGCGCGCAGGGCGTACTGCGGCTTGTCCGAAATGATCGACGCGCCTTCCGTTCGCCGCAGATGGGGCAACACCTGCTCCAGAATGCGCAAGCTCTGGCGCATCTCGTCCATGCGCACCAGATAGCGGTCGTAGATGTCGCCGTTGTAGCGCACGGCGATGTCAAAGTCCAGGTGATCGTAGTAGGAGTACGGCTCCGCGCGACGGATGTCGTAGGCGACGCCGCTGGCCCGCAGCAAGGGGCCTGCGGCGCTCAGGTTGATTGCGTCCTCGGCCGACAAGTAACCGACGCCAATGGAACGGGCGCGGACAATTTCGTTGCCGGTCATTAGCTCGTCGCCCTGATCGAGCGCCTTGGGGATGCGGTTGAAGATCAACTCTTCCAGGTACTTCAACGCTGGCAAGCCGCGAATCTCGTCCGGCAGGTCATAGGCTACGCCGCCGAAGCGCATGTAATTGTGCATCATGCGCGAACCGGTAACGGCCTCAAAGAAGTCCACGATCAATTCGCGCTCGATGTAGAAGTAGAGCATCGGCGTCTGCAACGCGCCCAGGTCGTTGAGCAGAAAACCCAGCGCCCAGAGGTGATTGGCGATGCGAACCAGCTCGACCATCAGAATACGCAACCATTCCGCTCGTTCCGGCACGCTCATGCCGAACAGCTTCTCGATTGTGAGGGCATAGCCGAGGTTGTTAGAGACGCCGGAAAGGTAGTCGAGCCGGTCGGTGAAGGGCATGTTCATGATGAACGTATTGCGCTCGCCGATTTGCTCGTGATTGCGATGCAGGTAGCCCATCACTGGCTTGAGGTCAACGACGGTTTCGCCGTCCAATGTCACGACCATGCGGAACACGCCGTGGGTCGAGGGATGCTGCGGGCCAAGGTTTACCGTGACCTTGTCTGTTCTCAGTCCCGGCGTGGAGTCGCGGGTGTAGGACAGGCCCAGGTAGACGTCGGTCTCCACGTCGTACTCGTCACCGGTGGGCAACCAGCCGGGCGGATATTGGACGTTCTTGCCGTACGGCGTCTTTTCCTCAGCGCGGAAGACCTGGCCTTCCGGCCAGCGGCTGCCAAATGGCTTGTGCTCTTCTTCGAAGAACGGCTCATGCCAGTCCTTACGCAGCGGGAAACCGTGGAAGCCTTCCCAGGTAAGGATGCGACGCGGGTCGGGGTGGCCCTGGTAGCGGATGCCGAACATGTCGTAGGCCTCGCGCTCCTGGAACTCCGCGCCCTTGAAAACCGGCACGAGCGAGGGAATGACCGGCTCGTTGCGGTCGGTCTGAACGTGGAGGACGATTGGGCCGCCGCCGCGATTGATACTATAGAGGTGGTAGACCGATTCCAGCTTGCCGTCGTCGATAAGATCTACGCCCGTAATGCTGGAGAGGTAATTGAAACCAAGCTCGTCGCGGAGCGCCTTGGCAACCTCGGGCAGGGCGTCGGCGTAGACAACCAACCCTTCATAGCCCTCCCGCGTTTCGTCGCTGACAACGTCGGGAAATAATTCCTTCAACCGCGCGGCCGCTTCCTGCGCCGGACTCAGAACCGGGCCGCCTTCGGGCGCGGCCGTCGTGGGTTCGAGGATTGCATCACTCATCGGTATTTTCTCCGGTTACTGCGGTTCGACCGTCTTCGGGGCTTCTTGGACGTCGGGCGGTTGCGTTTCCTGGCCCTCGGTGGCGCGGACAGGATCTTCCACCGGCCGCCGGGCCGCTTCCTTACGGATGACGTCGAGTTGGCGAGTATCAACCAGATCCGGGCCGAGGACGGGCACGGGGTACAGGCCGGCGGTGGGGTCCTTCTTGTTGTACCACGGCGCAGTGGCGATCGACTGTTGGTCGATCTTTTCCTGCAAGGCGATCAGGCCATTGATCAGCGCCTGGGGGGTTGGCGGGCAACCGGGTACGTAAACGTCCACAGGTAAGAACTTGTCGATCCCGTCGACGACGTTGTAGCCTTCCTTGAAGGGGCCGCCCCCGGAAGCGCACGCCCCCATGCTCAGGACGTAGCGCGGCTCGGGCATCTGGTTGTAGAGCCGGACGATGGTCGGCACCATCTTCTTGGTCACCGTGCCAGAGATGATCATCAGGTCGGACTGGCGCGGCGTGGCCCGAAAGACTTCCATTCCGAAGCGGGCCAGGTCAAATCGGCTCGAGGCCGTGCAGATCATCTCGATGGCACAGCAGGCCAGCCCAAATACGAGTGGCCATACCGAGTTACGCCGCGACCAGTTGTAGACCGGATCCAGCAACTTCGCGATATTGGTGATCAGCACGTTGTTAGCCAGTTCATCAGGCACAACGATGTCGCCGTTGGCGGCTGCCGTATCTGCTACGGTCATAGCTCTGTCGCCTCCTCATACCAAACCGTTAAAATATCCAGCAAGAACTGCTCGGTTACCAGGGCGGGGTCGTCCTGAAATCCGGGCAAGGATTCAACCAGAGCGGTCAACTCGGCGAGACCGACATCGATAGGGCGGCACTCCGGGTGGTGGGCCATCAGCGAGACCACGATGGCGTAGGTCGAATCCCAGAAAAGTTCAGGTTCGTGATCAGTCAAAGGAGCCTCGGGGCCTGACTGTTACTGCTTTAAGTATAGTCAATTGTGGACAGGTGGTCGAATTGTGGCAATGTTTGTCGCGCTGGCGCATCTAGACCGTCGGCGGACAGGAGCCGTTGATCGTGGTGCGAATTCTGCTTCTTTCACCCTACCACGGGGGCAGTCACCAGGCTTGGGCTGAGGGCTACCGAAGGGCCAGTGCCCATGAGGTCCAGTTGTTGACGCTGCCGGCGCACTTCTGGAAATGGCGCATGCATGGCGGCGCCGTCACCCTTGCCCGGGAGTGGCGAGCCAGGCACACGGCCGCGCCCGACTTAGTGTTAGCAACTGACCTGCTTGATCTGACTACCTTTCTGGCTCTAACCCGCGCGCAATTGTCCGCTGTTCCGGTGGCGCTGTACATGCATGAAAACCAGTTGACTTACCCGCTGCCGGATGACCCCACCAAGGGCCCCATGCGCCGGCAGCTGGGCGAGCGCGACCGGCATTATGCGTTCATCAACTACGTGTCTATGTTGGCCGCCGACCGCGTCTACTTCAACTCGCGCTACCACCGCGATACATTCTTCAACGCGTTGCCGTCTTTCCTGCGCCACTATCCCGAGTACAACGAACTGGAAACAGTTGATCTGCTTCGCGCCCGCAGCGCCGTGCTGCCCATCGGAATCGACCTGGCGCGACTGGGGGGCCCGCCGCCCGCCCCCACCGGCAATTCGCCGCTCATCCTTTGGAACCAGCGCCTGGAGTTCGATAAGAACCCGGAGCAATTCATGGGCGTGTTGACGCAACTGGCCGCCGAAGGCCTGTCCTTCCGCGTGGCGTTTTGCGGCCAGCGATTCGGGCGGCCGGATGATGCGTGGACCCGCGGCCTGGCTATACTAGGGGATCGAGTGGTTTTTAATGGCTATGCGAATGATAGCGAGTACCGTCAGTGGCTTTGGCAGGCCGATGTCACCTTTTCCACCGCCGCTCATGAATACTTCGGCATTAGCATCCTCGAAGCAGCCTACACCCACACCTTGCCCCTCCTGCCGGCCCGTCTCAGCTATCCAGAAATCATCCCGGCCGCCTTCCATGACGACTGTCTATATCGCGGCCGCGCCGATTTGCTCGCCCGGCTTCGCTGGGCGCTAAGCGACCTCGCCGCTGTTCGCGTCCTGGCCAGCAGGCTGGCCGCAGCCGTCGCCGCCTATGACTGGTCGGTTGTTGGCGCCGCGTATGACCGCGCCCTCGCCCAGTTGGTGCGGTAGTATTCAGCTGGCTGATCAGTCCGGTGGGCTCGGTCGAGCAATTCCTAAAGAACGCCTGGCGCGTATGTCACTTCGCGACCCGGGCGCCGTCTGCGTTCTATGACCAGATGGACCCTATCGATGCCGAAACCAAAACCAGGCCGAGTTCCACGGCGGCCGGTCCTCCACTTGGGTCACGCCGCGCTCGACTCGCTCCAGAGCGAAGTCGCGCGCGAAAAGATCATGGATTACCCCTTCGGCGATGCCGCGCGGCCCCTCCTCCCCCGGCGTCTCCGTCGCCTCGCGCAGATGAGCAAACAGCAGGTAAACACCTCCGGCGCGCACCAGCCGCGCCAGTTCGTCGCGGTAGCCGTGGAGCATCTCATCCGAGAACGAATGCATGCAGCCAACATCGATCGCCAGGTCGAACGGCGAGGCCAGGAACGACAGCGCGGGGGCTGAGGCGATGTGAAAGGTGGCCCGTTCGCTAACACCCGCGTCGGCCGCGCGCTGTCGCGCTACTTCAATGGCCCGGGGTACAAAATCGACTCCCACCGCAGTCCAGCCGCGCTGCGCCAGATGGATGACGGCGCGGCCGTAGCCGCAACCCACATCCAGTGCCCGACCCGCCGGCAATTGGCCGGCCACGGCGACGATCTCCGGCGGCGGCGCTGGGTCGTCCCAGGGCACCCGTTCTTCATCATAACGTTCCTGAAATCTCTGGAAGGTGTCGTTCGTATCGTCCATGTCGTTTTGTCGCCAATTCTCCGTGGTCGAATCGCGCTACCTGGTGCGAGAAGCTATCGGCGGCGCCAGACATCAAGTCGCCAACCTAGCTCCAGACGGCCGCCGGCGCGTGGAGTTTCCCTGTCGTTAGGTGCTCCGGGTCAGCCTCTCAGCTTCTCGCGGCGCCCTACTTCGCTTACAATATCATACGCTGGAGCCTCTTGATCAGAAAGGTTCCCGTCTAGAGCCTATGGTAGGCAAGAAAAAGCTCGGCGCGACGCGCCGGCACATTCAAGTCCACTGGCCAGCTTACTTCGGCCTTTATGCAGCCCTCGTGACCGCGCTGATCCTGCTGGGCCTCGGATTAGCGCTCGGTTGGTATGCCCTCGTGCCTTTTGCTTTGGCGATCATTCTCGTAGCCGCCTACTTTCTGGTCAGCGCTCTATGGACAGCCTATCAACTTCACGATGGCCCAGGCCCCAACGTCATGGAACTACTGCTCAGCTACAGCCAGTCGCCGCCTGAGGCCAAAGTGGTGTGCATAGACCTGGGCTTGCGCCGGCCCGCGGTGCAAATCGCCCAACGCCTCACCTCTGGCCAGGTAACAGTTATCGACATCTTCAATCCTCAATCCAACACGAGCGCGGCGCTACGGCGCGGACGCGCCCGAGCGCCGCGACCGCCGGCAGACCCGCGCCTGATTTGGGTTGACGGTCGCATCGAGTTGCTGCCCGTACCCGATCGTAGTGTGAGCGCCGTCTTTATTAACCAGGTGCTGGCCGAGTTCTGGCTGCCGGAGGAACGCGACCGGCTGCTGAGCGAGGTGCGCCGCATCCTTGTACCCGAAGGACGGCTGCTTCTGGCCGAGCGCGTCCGCGCGCGCTCCCATTCGCTACTGAGCAGCTTGATCACAACCACGTATCCCCCGGCTGACTACTGGCGGGATTCGTTGCTGAAGGCGGACTTGATCCCCCAGCGAGAGGAGACGCTGCGCGGCCTTATCTATTGCGTGCGCGCCGACCGACCCGCGCCAAGCGCCGCCAAGCAATTGGCGCTACAACTCGAGTACCTCTAGGCCTTCCTCGGCCGCCAACATCTCTTGCCATAAGCGCGCGCCGTTTTCGGGGCTGTCCCGTTGGCTAAGCCACCAACCCAGCATGGTGGCGCAGTCCTCGGTAAAACCATAGCTGTCCGCCCGGGCCAACCGCGGCCGCTGCCAGTGTGGGTCATCCCCGGGCTCGCCGGGCGCCAGCACCAGAATGGCATCGTGGGTCAGCGCGCGCAGGTTGCTAATGTGAACCGACATGGGGTGCTCAGCATGGACAACGTAGCGGTTGAGCAGCACAAATCCCGCGTCACGTAGTGCCGCTGCCAATGCCATCCATGCCTGCGGCCGCCAATGGTGAAACGTGAAAATCAGTCTTCCCCCGTCGGTGCGGAGCACGCGGCGACATTCGCGGAAGATGGCGCTCATCTGGTGGACATAGTGCGCGTCATCTGCGACCCGCTCCGAGTTTTCCGCCGCGCCGGCTTCATCGTAGCCCCAATCAGCCGCCTCTGGCAGAAAGTAGCGCAGCCACACGCGAAAGAAGGCCGCCAGGTCGCCATACTGGATGCTGTCGTAGTACGGCGGGTCGGTCACAACCGCGTCGACGCTGCCCGAGGGCGCCGGCAGATTAGTCGCTGTCCCTTGCCGGACATAGAAGCGCTGCGGGCCGTGGCTTAGGTCAGTGGCCCAGGGAACCTCTTCGCCCCCGTCGCGCTCGCCCGCAATAGGCACAAAGCGAGGTTTATCGGCAGTCAGGTCGCGTTCCCGCGGCTCAACCGCCCAGCGGCGACCCCGGCCGATGCGACTGTGGAACAGCTTTTGCAACGTACCGGACGCGGCCCGCGGATAGATGGGGTTGGCCTCCAGCGCCGTGTAGGGAAAGGCGTAGCCGTGGTGGGCAAACGTATGGCGCACCGCGCCGGCGCGCCGCCGGGCCACGCCCTTATAGCCGCATAACATGGAGTTGAATTCCAGAGCCGTGGAAACGAGCAGCGCCAGATTAAGCCGGACGATGGGATCGTCATTTGGCAGACACCGCGCGGCCGCGTCCAGAAAGAGCAACTGGCGGCCGGTAAAGAGGTCGAGATAGCTGGTAACGCGGCGGCGCAGCAGTTGAATCGACTTGTCGCCACTGGCGACAAGAAAAGCATCGGGCTTGAACGGCAAAGCGGGCCGGCGGGCTTCTGCGGCCGCCTGGCGCTTATAGTCGCGCTCATCCGGAACACGGTGGAACAGGCCGTGGGCGGGACAGTGCCCGGCTATGACCAGCATCTCATAGCGGGCGTAATAGGGCAGATCGTAGCGGTCGCGGTACGATTCATCACAGGCGGCGCACTTCGCCTGTGTCTTCTCCACCAGGCGCGGAATTCGGCCGCCGCAGCCATGCTCTCGGCCGTCATAGAGTTGGGCGCAGTAAGGGCAGAGACGGAGCGCGCCGCCGTCGACCTGGTCGCGAACCAGTAAGGAGTCAACGACCAGCACCTCACCACAGGCGCACTCGCGCCGCGCACCGTGCAGAGCGTACCAGAACGGAACCGGTTCGTCGCACGCCGGACAATGAGTGACGAAAAGATCGCCAATCTCCAGGCTGAGGTCGTCGTACAGCCGGCGAAATCCGGCGCTGAGGGCGCGCAGCGAGCGATCGGTCAGCGTTGCCCGAGCTTGCAGGACAGGGATGGGGTCAATATCTACGCCCATCACCGCCGCGCCGAGCCGAATCGCCTCGTGAAGTGTTGTTCCGCCGCCCATCATTGGGTCGAGGATAACCTTGCCCTCCAGCCCGCCAGGCGTGTAGTAACCGGCGCGCGCGGGGTCATCGACAAGGCCTTTCAAGATCAGGCGGAAAGTGGTGCCGCAACGCCGCCCCCACCACTTGTGCAGGTAGGTGTTGGGCCGGTAGTGGTGCTTGTTATACGTCTCATGCCGCGCCAGGCGGTCGGCCAGGGCGCTATCGAAGTAGGTATCGATCCGGGGAAGAGCGGCGGGCGCAGACATCGAGCCTATTGTAACAAGGCTTTCGCGCGCCTTACCATATGTACCACCACTATGGTATGATCGGGCCATTCCTCGACCGAACGCCTCGCCTATGAATGATATACAAGACTTCTCGCAGCGAGTTCTGGACAACGTGGAGCGCGTGATCATCGGCAAGCGCGACATCCTGGAGTTGATGATGGTGGCGCTACTCTGCGAGGGCCATGTTCTACTGGAAGACGTACCGGGGACGGGCAAGACGATGCTGGCGCGCGCCTTCGCCCTGAGCCTGGGCGTTGAGTTCAAACGGCTGCAATGCACACCCGATCTGCTGCCCAATGACGTGACCGGCGTTTCGGTCTACCAGCCGCAGAGCCAGACCTTCGCCTTCATCCCGGGCCCGGCGTTCACCAACATCCTGCTGGCCGACGAGATCAACCGCGCCACGCCGCGCACCCAGTCGGCGCTGCTGGAAGCGATGGGCGAACAGCAAGTGACAGTCGACGGCGTGACTCGTCCGCTGCCCCGACCCTTCTTCGTCATCGCCACGCAGAACCCCATCGAGTACGAGGGCACGTTTCCCTTGCCCGAAGCGCAACTAGACCGCTTCTTCATCAAGCTCACGCTGGGTTATTTGGACGAAGCAAGCGAGAGCCAAATGCTGCTCAACCTGGGTGGGGTGCATCCCATCGACGGGCTGAAGATCGCGGCCGAGGGCCGGCGCATCACTGACTTGTCGCGGCAGGTATGGGCTGTCCACGTCGACGACACGATACGCGATTATATTGTCGCCCTTGTCTTCGCCACCCGGCGGCACAACGACCTAATTCTCGGTGCGAGCCCGCGCGGCAGCCACGCCCTCTACCGCGCCGCGCAATCCTTTGCGGCGCTGCGCGGCCGCGATTACGTCTTGCCGGACGATGTCAAGCGCCTCGCGGCGCCCATTCTTGCCCACCGCTGCCTGGTGCATCCGGAGAGCGCGCTGCGCGGCGTGACCGTGGCCGATACCATCGCCTCTATCCTGAAAGATACGCCGCTGGAAATCGGGGAACTGCAGTAATGTCTCCCTACCTGTGGCTCGCGGTGCTGTTACTGGCCGTGGCTTTCCTGCTGCGGGTCGATTTTATCTACTACATTATCTACGTTCTGGTCGGCGTCTACGCATGGAGCCGGTGGTATGCGCCACGCGCGCTCGGCAACCTCGTCGCCAGCCGCACCTACCGCCAGCGTGCCTTCCTCGGCGAAAGTGTCGAGGTGTCGCTTACCTTGACCAACAAGAGCCGGCTAGCGCTGCCCTGGATCCAGTTTCACGAGAGCGTGCCACCGGAACTGCGCCTGGACGAGTCAACACAGCAGGTCATTAGCCTGGGGGCACGGGCCACGCGCACTCACACGTACCAAGTCAAGGCGATGCAGCGCGGCTACTATCGCCTTGGCCCACTGCGCTTGACGAGCGGCGATCTGTTTGGTCTGGCCCAGCCACGTCTTGGCTATTTGCCGGCCGACTTTCTGACCGTTTACCCGCGCATTGTTCCGCTCAGCCGGCTAGGCTTGCCGTCGCGTTTGCCGTTTGGCACGCTCGCTAGTCGCCAGCGATTGTTCGAGGACCCAGCCCGGCCGATGGGCGCGCGGGAGTTCCGTTCGGGCGACTCGCTGCGCCAGATCAACTGGAAAGCCAGCGCCCACACGCAACAATTGCTCGTTCGCACCTTCCAGCCGGCGATCTCGCTAGAGACGGCCGTCCTGCTCGACCTTCATGCCGGCGACTACTCGCGGCGCGATCGGCTCTACTGGACGGAGTGGGCTATTGTCGTCGCTGCCTCGCTCGCCACTCATCTTACCAACCAGCGCCAGGCAGTGGGGCTGCTCACCAACGGGGTCGACCCGCTCCGTTTGGAGGCCCGCGAATTTGATGAAGTGACCGGCCGGCTACTATTCCAGGGTGCGACAGACGAAGCGCTACGCGCCTACATGCCCGCGCCGATCGCGCCGCGCGGCGGTCGGCCCCACCTCATGAAGGTCCTGGAGCAGCTAGCCCGCCTGGACGCCCGCGACACGGTTCCATTTGCTCAATGGGCTCCGTCCGCCTGCGTGCGCCTTAGCTGGGGCGTCACCCTCCTCGCCATCACCGGGCAAGGAAGCGAGAGCGTGTGCAATACGCTGCACCACCTGGTGCGTGAAGGCTTCAATCCGATTCTGGTGGCGGTGGAGCCAGACGCCAACTTCGGCCGCGTGCGCGAGCGCGCCCGGCAGCTTGGCTTCCAGGCGTATCACGTCGTCAACCGCGGACACCTGGAGCGGTGGCAGCAGCCAGGGGAGGTTGCTGCGGGAGGTCTGGGGCGATGAGTCAGCGGCGCGGCCGCGCCATCCGCAACAAGGGCGTTATCGCCGCCGCCCGCACGCAGCGCGCTCCCGACCGCCAGGCACGGCTTATCTTTCAGGCCGACCCGTTCACGCGGCGCTTTCTGCGACCGGTGCTCATCGCTCTGCTGGCCACTTCGCTGGCCGTCGGCTTCTTGATGCTGGCCGAGGTACTCACGCCCGGTCAACCCTGGCTCCGCTTGCTATGGCTTGCTCTTTTCGCGGCCCTGGAGGGAGCTTATACCACAGCGTGGCTCAACAACCCCGACAGTCGCGGCGTGGAGCGAGGCACCTACCGCGCCGCAGAGGCCTTGTTGCTGGTGGTGGTGGCCCGCGTGGTTAGCTGGCTGTTGTTCGGCGGCGGCATTCCGACGCCCGACGACGTGCGCGTCTTTCTGGGCGCGCCGCTCAGCTTCTTCATGACCGGCAACTTCTTCACGACGGCGCTGGTTACCCTGCTGACGTGGTGGCTCGCCGTGACCGTTAGCCGCATCTTCGCTCAATTGGACGTGGGCGCCGACGAGGTGCGGTTCTACACCTTGTCGTTACCTGAACAGAAAGCACAGGCCGACAATCGCCCCATTCAGATCGCTCGTGGCGCACTCCAGGATCAGTATCTCAAGCTCTGGATCGGCATGGGACTGCTCATGGTTTTTCTGGCTGCGCTCAGCACCTATGAAGTGCGCGAGTTAGTCTCGGTCATTAATCCCTTCGAGATTGCGCGGCTGGGGCTGCGGCCGATTATGCTCTTCGCGCTCATGCTCTACTTCCTGGCCGGGCTGTGGTTGCTGAGTCACGCCCGCCTGCTGCGCATGAATGCGCGCTGGCTCATGGATGGTGTAGCCAAGGAAGCCAGTTTGGAGCGCGCTTGGCAGCGGGCGGCGTTGGCTCTCGTGTTGATTGTCGCTTTCGCCGCGTCCTTCTTGCCCATCGGTTCCACACTGGCCATCAGCCGGATTCTGCGGGCGGCCGTGGGCGGCTTCGCCTACCTGCTTGGGCTCGTCTACGCCTTCATAGGCTACCTCTTCGCCGCGGTCCTCACGCTTCTGACCCGCAGCGCCGGAGACGCCGGCCCTATCCAGCCCCTGCCCACCCTCGCCCCACTACCCACGCCGCCGCCGGTCACGCCACCACCCTCCAACCCGGTCGTTGGCTTTGTCTTCAGTTCGCTGTTCTGGACGCTGCTGATCGCCCTGGTCATCGGCGCGCTGCTGTTCTTCCTGCGCGAACGCGGCTACAGGCTTGAGCGCGCGAGCGTGCAGCGCTCACTGACGTCACTCTCCGCCGCGCTGCGCGCGCTTTGGCTACGCCTGCGCGGCCGGGCCCGCGCTGCCGGTCGCGAGCTGCGCCGTCGTCTCCAACCGGCGGTGGCGCTGCGCGGCGTGTCACTGCCGGCGGCCCCTCGGTCGCGCTTCCTGCGGCTAAACGCCCTTTCGCCGCGCGAGCAAGTCCGCTACTATTACCTTTCCACCGTGCGGCGCGCGGGGGAGCGTGGCGTGCGCCGCGAGCCACAGGATACGCCACTGGAGTACGCGCGCGACCTGAAAGACACTTGGCCCGACGCGGAAAACGACCTGGACGAGTTGACCAACGCCTTCCTCGCCGCACGCTACAGCCCCGCGCCAATCGACCGGTCGGCCGCGGGACGCGTCAAGGCCGGCTGGAAGCGCATCAAGGATCGCTTGCGGAGCAAGTAGCAAGCTAAGTCTAGCGAACCGGGGGACACGGAAGAACGTCCGGTTTCCCTCCGTGTCCCCATGCTCGCTCTTTGCCTCAACTAGCCCCTCACCTGCTTTCCTGCTACAAACGAACCCAGGAGAAATGGCATGCAACCTATTGTGGAATGTGTCCCCAACTTCAGTAACGGCCGCGATCCGGCGGTTTACGGACGTATCGCCGACGCCATCCGCAGCGTCGCCGCCGTCCAGGTGCTCGACGTCAGCGCCGACTCGGACCACAACCGCACGGTCGTCACACTGATCGGCGCGCCGGACGACGTCGTGGAAGCCGCCTATCGCGGCATAGCAGCCGCGCGGGACTTGATCAACCTCGACCACCATCAGGGCGAACACCCGCGCATCGGCGCGACCGACGTTTGTCCCTTCATCCCGGTGCGCGGGATGAGCGTTGAGGACTGCGTACTGCTGGCGCGGCGCTTGGGCAAGCGCGTCGGCGAAGAATTGGGCATAGCCGTCTATCTCTATGGCGCGGCGGCCACGCGACCGGAGCGCGAGAGCCTGGCCGACATCCGCAAAGGGCAGTACGAGCTTTGGAAAGAAGAGGTCGCCACCAACCCCGCGCGCGTACCCGACTTCGGCCCAGCCGAGCCGCATCCGTGGGGTGCGACGGTCATCGGCGCGCGGCCCTTCCTCATTGCCTATAACCTGTACTTGAACTCGGCCGACGCCGGCGCGGCCGAGCGTATCGCCAAAGCCATTCGCTTTAGCAGCGGCGGCTTGCGGTTTGTTCAGGCGC
Source organism: uncultured Ardenticatenaceae bacterium (assembly GCA_964608255.1). Classification (GTDB taxonomy): domain Bacteria; phylum Chloroflexota; class Anaerolineae; order Promineifilales; family Promineifilaceae; genus Promineifilum. Next base: position 39,240 of record CAZSOD010000008.1, on the reverse strand, counting down.
GCGGCTTTCTGGTCGACGGTCAGGCTCAGGTCAGTATGAACCTGACTAATTTCGAGAAGACGCCGGTCTACCGCGTGCAGGAGATGGTCCGACGCGAGGCGGCGCAGCACGGTCTGAGCATCACCCGCGCCGAACTCGTCGGCATGATCCCCCAGAAGGCGTTGCTCGATAGCGCCCGATGGTATCTGCAACTGGAACAGATGCAGGACGACCAGGTGCTGGAAATGCGCTTACAGGCGAGCGAGCCGCCGACGGCCGAAAACCGGCCACCGGCTGGCGCGGCCGCCTTCGTCGATAGCGTCGCTGCGTCGACGCCGACGCCCGGCGGCGGTTCCGTGGCGGCATTGACGGGCGCATTGGCGGCCGCGCTGGCGCAAATGGCCGCGGGCCTGACTGTCGGCCGCAAGCGCTATGCCGGCGCGGCCGAGGAGGCCGGTCGGGTGCTGGACGAGGCTGAGGCTATCCGCCGCGAACTTGTGCTGGCTATCGAGGAAGACGCCGCCGCGTTTGAGGCTGTGATGGCGATCGTACGCGACAAGTCGCTGGACGAAGCGGCCAAGGCTCCGGCGCTGGAAGCGGCTACAATTCATGCTGGGGAAGTGCCACTGCGGGTGGCGCGGCGCAGTCGCGACGCGGCGCAGATAGCCCACACTATCGCCTACATCGGCAACGTCAACGCTGCGACGGACGCAGCCGTGGGGGCCATCATGGCTCGCGCGGCGGTGCAGGCCGCCGGGCTCAACGTGCGCGTCAATGGCGTCTCGTTGCAGGATCGGGCGCTGGCTGAGGCATGGCGCGCCGAAGTTGAGTTGCTGGTAGCCGAGACGGAGCAACTCGCCGCGTCGGCGATGGCAGTGGCCGGTGAGCGCGGTGGCCTCTAGGGCGGTCGGGCGGCTATCCCATCTTTACCGCCTAAAGTCCGTTCTGCCCAGTTCGGCGATTGGCTGCTGCCTGCTCGTGCTGGTCGCGTGCCATGCCGCCTCCGTCACTGCCGTGCCGCCCGCCGCGCCCGTGGCCACCCGACCTATGGAACAGACCGCCCAGTCCCCCTTGACGGGGGCAACCCGGGCGGCCCCTTCACCACAGCCGTCAGTGACGAATGCTCCCACAGCGCCGCCGACCGCGCCGCCGCCGTCGTCGCCGACACCGGTTAGCACCGCCGACCACACGTCGGCCGTCCGGCCGGCAGCCACGCTGACGGCTACTCCGCCACCGCCGACGTTCACCCCACCGCCACCACCCGCGGCGGTCACCGGTGAGCATCTCATCTTGCAGCGCCCCGTGCCGGCCACCAGCCCTAGCTGGACAGACAAGGCCTACCCTTATGGCAGCACGCGCGGCGGCCGGTTGCGGCCGCACACTGGCGTGGAGTTCGGCGTGTCTGCGGGCACGCCGGTTCTGGCTGTCGCTCCGGGCGCCGTCGTCGTCGCCGGTGACGACAGCCAGGTTGCGTATGGACCGCAGACTAACTTCTATGGCAACCTGGTCATCCTGGAGCTGTCAAATGCGGGCGCGACGCCCGTCTACGCGCTCTACGGGCACTTGTCTGAAGTCTCGGTCACAACCGGCCAGGTCGTCGCGGCCGGCGAACCTTTGGGTTTCTCAGGCGCAAGCGGCGTCGCCGACGGCCCGCATCTACATCTGGAAGTGCGCGTCGGAGAAAATGACTACAACGCCACGCGCAACCCACTGCTCTGGCTCGAACCGCTGCCCGGGACCGGCGTCGTTGCCGGACGAGTCGTTGGCGAAGGCGGCAACTTACTACACGAAGCACCGCTTGTTTTCCAGCGCGTCGATGCGGCCGCGCCCTATACCGCGACGACCTCTTACGCAACGGGCGAGCCAAACGCCGACGGCGCGCTGGCGGAGAATTTCGCCGTGGACGATGTCGAGCCGGGCTTTTACCAGGTCATCGTCGTCGCCGGCGCGCGCCGCTACACCAGCGAAATGTGGGTCTACCCTGGCCGCGTCAATTGGGCTGAGGTGGTCGTAGGACCGTGACCTTCGACCGCGACCGGCGCGACATCAGATAGCCGACAAGGGCCACGAGCAGCCCTAACAGCAGCGTACCAACGCTGGCGATGACGCCAAAATCGAACCAGAACTGCTCCGGGAACAGTCGGATGAGCGAATCGGTGTAGGCAAAGGTCCACGTCCCTGGCGGAAACAGCAGCTCGTGGAACTGCACAAAGAAGAACTGCCAGCCCAGCAAGATCAGCAGGGCGATAACCGCCAGGATGATGACCGTGCCTAGTCCGGCAATGAACAGAGTTCGCCAGCCATAGGCACGGTTGCCCGCCGGGAGCAGTAGAACCGCCAATCCGACGACCACGATCGCCCCCGCGACGTAGGCGACGCGCGTCATGGCGTCGGCCACGTCTTTAACGTCGACCATGTGGCTGATCTCGGAGTCGTTGTAGAGGGGTCTATTTGTGCCCGGCAGCTGCAGGTCTTGCAGCAGGTAGATAACCTCGGCCGCCGGCTCCGGGCGGCGCAGGTACTCCACGTTAGCCCGCGCCAGCTCCAGTCTCTCCTCCAGCGTGAAGCCAAACATATCGGGCGAGATGCGCGGATACTCGAAGCCAGGGTAGTCCCAGAGGATAATGCCGCGGATCATCCCCAGGCCCAGAAAGAAGGGCATCGCCAGGATGACCAGCCAGCGGATTACAGTCATGAGCGCTTTGTTGTTCAATCTTTCCTCACAGTCATTGACCGAGTGTGCCCAGGCCCGACGGCCCTGCTTCCAGCAGATAGCGGATCACGATGGAATCGCTGATCGTCTCCACCGGCGCCCGATCGTCAGTCAGGATCGGACCATCAGCGGCCGGAGCTACCGCCAGATTGGCTGAAGCCGTGGCCAGCGCGTCGCGCAGCAGCGGGTCGGCAGTGGCCGGGAGCGCTGCCAGATTGGCGCGCAAATCGTCGGGCGTCGTCGGTTGCGCCGTCGCCACCAGAATTGTATTCAACGTGCCGGGAACGTCGATAGCGTGGACGCTCGGAAAGACGCCCAGTAGCGTACCGCCGACGGCGTCCACCAGCCGCCGGTCGCCCGGCGCGCGGCCGACATTAATCGCCAGAACCCCGGTCGGGCTGAGCCGCGCCTGCGCGTCCTCGTAGAACTGGCGCGTGGTCAGGTGCCACGGAATATAAGGAACCTTGTAGGCGTCGATGGTAATGACGTCGTAGGGGCCAGTCAGGCTAGTCAGCGCGTAGCGGCCATCGCCGGCGATGACGCGGATGTTCGGCTCGTCGAGAGCGAAGTAGCGGCGGCCGACATCCACGATAGCCGGGTCGAGCTCGATGCCGTCAATGGGCAGCGGGCCGAACACGCGCGTGAACTGCTTGGGGATCGTACCCGCGGCCAGCCCAACAACGGCGGCGTTGCGTGGCGGTTGGGCATCGGCATTGAAGTATGGCGCGGCCAGCATGATGCTCCAGACGGAAATATCGGGCACGCGTCCACCGTCACAGTAGAAGGAATGGTAGGCCTGACCCTCGTTCAGTAACAGGTAGTTACAGTCCCCCTGGCGGATGACCTGGATATAGTTATAAGCTGATTCGGTCTCGAAGATCTGGCCCGGCAGGCTCTTGATGCCGCCGCGCAGGGCGAGGGCGACCGCGGGTAGCAGCAAGACAGCCAGCACCAACAGCGCGGCCCATGTCCGCCGCGCCGCCCCCGCCCGAAATAGGCCGACAAGACCGGCAACGATCAGCAATGAGCCGAAGATCACTGCCGTCAGCCGTGAGCCGGCCAGTGGGATGGTGATCAGCACCGGTAGGTATGTGCCGAGCAAGCTACCGAGGGTCGAGACGGCGTAGATACGGCCGCTGATGCGGCCCGCCTCGGTCACGTTGCGCACCGCCAGCCGGACGGCAAACGGCGAAAGGCAGCCCAGTAACGTCACCGGCACGACGAGGGCGACGACGACCAGCAGGAGCGATCCGGCGATGGCGCCAACGTTCATGGCCGCTAGCGCTCCGGCCGCGCCGCGGAGGATGATGCTTGTCAGCAGCAGAAAGAAGACGGCCGCCAGTCCGCTAAGCGTGACCAGCGCATAAAAGAGATCAGACCGGGGCCGGCGGTCAGCCACGCGACCGCCTAGGAAGTAGCCGACCGTTAGCGACAGAAGCACGAGTCCGATGACGTTGGCCCAAACGATGTTCGACGTACCGTAAACCGTTTGCAGCAGGCGGCTGGCGGTAAACTCGATGGCCAGTGTGCTCATCCCGGCCACGAACACCGTCAGAAAGAGATAGCCCCGTCCGTTGATACTCTCGTTGATGCCGCACCTCGTTGAGAATGGGGTTAGCGGGCGGGCGTGTCAAAAGCCGCGCGCATCTGCTCGGCCGACAGGCCGCCGGTGTTTCGGAAAATCATCGTTAGCGGCTGATCATACACGACAAAGCTCTCATCGGCGCGGCCAAAAGAGAGCGACGGTCCGGTGGTTAGGAAGTGAGCCAGCGCGGCCGGCGGCCGCAGACCGGGCCACCCAAAAGTGTCGGGGACCAGCGCGACGCCAAAAAGGTTGGGTGCGCGCCGATCGGCCCACACCAGTTCGTAGCCCAACGCGCCATCGAAAAGTAACTGGTGATAGCGCGAGGACAGCGGATAGCGACCCGGCAAGCGCGGGACCACGCCATAGACGCGGTTTGACAGCACGGTGAGGTACTCGGCCGCCGCCAGTAGCTCCAGGTTGGCGGTCAGCTTGGTCTCATCGTCGCCGCCGTCGGGGAGCGAAAGCCAGGTGAGTTCGGTATTGGGGTACTCCTGGCGCGCGCGGGGCTCCCCGCCGACCACCATCGTCACCGGCAGCGAGTCGTCCCATTGTTCGCTGAGCAGGACGGTGCCGGGAGGCACGTTCTGGTAGACCCAGCGCGAGGCGGCATTCCAGGGATGTTCCGCGCCGTAGAGGTTGACGAAGGCGAAGGCGTACAGGGCAGTCGTAAGCAGCACGGTCGCGACGATGGCGGCGCGGGCGGCTCGCTGCCGTAGCGTCCACAGCATTGCCACGCCGAACAGCACCAGCAGCGGGGCGACAGGCTGCATGTAACGCATGAACTTGACGGTCAGGCTGCCCGTGATCACAAAGTACGGTAATACCCACAGGAGAGGGATGATCAGCGGCTCCGCATGCTGTGGATTAAGCCGGCTCCCACCGGAACGAACCCGGGACAGTCCCGTGGCGACACGCCCGATAGCCCAGCCAAGACCCGCGAAAGCCAGCAGGCCCAACAGCGGCCCCATGCCCCAGCGGATCTGCATTTCAATAGGGTAAAGGTAAGCCAGCGTGCCCGCATACTGGCGGGTGAAGCCGAGGTCGCTGCGGCCGCTGGCCATGGCATTTTGTTCGGCCAGGTTCTGCAAGTAGCACGACCGAGTCAGCGCATCCGGCAGCCGCAGCGACCCAACCATGACCGGCTCGCGCGGCGGCGCGCACGTTCGATCGAGGATGGCAAAGGGATTGGTCAGGACAAAGACGAGGATGGACGCGGCCACCGCTATCGCCCACTCAATCCAGCGCCGCTTCCCACCGCCAACCAGCGCTACCCACGCGAGCGGCGCGAACAGCAAAACGGCCGTGAACTTGGAGCCGACGGCCAGCCCCACGAACACCCCCGCCGCCAGCAAATACCCCAGCCTCCGTGCGTTCGCGGCTGTATCACCAGCCGCGCCGCTCACCTGGTTGAGTCCTGCCCGATCCACGGACATTTCCCTCGGGCGCGCTCCCTGCGCTGCGACCATCGCCCATAACGCGGCCAGGGCGAAGAACGTCAGGTACGGATCGCTAGTCCAAAAATGGGCTAGCTGGATGTGCAGAACCGTCAGCGCCAGGAGCGCCGCCGCCAGCAGCCCGACGCGCGCCCCGAACAGTCGCCGGCCAAGCAGGAAAACAAGCAGCACCGTACCAGTATCGACCAGCGCTGTCAGGAATCGGCCGACCGCGGCCAAGTGATGAAACTCAATTCGCTGCGCCCCGTTCAAGACGTCGGCGCGCAGTGACCCATCCGCCGGCAGCAGCGGCCGGAGGGCTGGCGCGACGTAATCCGCCAGCCGCGTTGCCAGCACGCCCAGATAGAGCGGTACATGCCCGTAGGCAAAGTCGCGTCGCTCGTCCTGCAAAACAACAATCCCTTCACTACTGGCCCCGGGAGGCCAGCGGAAGGGATTGAATGTCGATGTTGTTGGTTGCCAGTCCGCTTGGCTCATGTGGCCAAGGGACGGAAACTCGATGGTCGTCGCGACCCAAGTGATGTAGCGCTCGTCCGGGTGGTGATGCTGGAAGCCGTCCCAGTCTAACCCTGTCAGGCGCAGGCCCGCCGCCACCAGTAATACAAGTCCAAGGGCAACGCGCTCCAGACGGGTCACAACCCACAATCCACTGTCCGGGTAAGGTTCTAGAAGTCTTCTTCTTCCTTCTTGCCCTTGGAAATGACCTCGACAGCCTCGGCCGACCCCTCACCCGCTTCCTCAGTCGTTTCCTCTTCTTCGGCGGTGAATTCGAAGCGAGCAACTACCAGTTCGGGATCGGTCACGATGTCCACACCCTTTGGCGCCTTGATGTCGCTGACATGAAGAACGTCGTCGGCGGTGCGAATAGCGCTCAGGTCAATCTCGATTTCCGCCACCAGATTTTCCGGTAGACACTCGATCTCCACCTCGCGCAACATCAGGGTGGCGACGCCCAAGCCGGCGGCCTCCGGCACGGCGGTACCGACCGTCACCAATTCCGCGGCGGCCCGCAGCTTGCTCTTCATATCCACTTCCAGGAAGTCAATATGAACCAGGTCCCCACGCGTCGGATGCTGCTGAATCTCGCGCACCAAAACCGTCTTGACCATACCGCCCACGTTCACGTCAGCCAAATGGCTTGTGCCAACGACACGCAGGGCGCGGCGGAGCGCTTTTTGTTCCATCTGCACCGACTGGCTGCCCTGCTTGCCGTAAATCACGCCGGGGATCCAACCCTCGCGCCGGAGCCTATTCACCTCTTTGCCGGTGATCTCGCGAGTTTCCGCTTCAATTGTAATTCTGTCAGTCATGGCTCTGTGTTCCTTCCTGGAGCGACATACAAACAGGTGCGGCGCACCTGTTCGCGGCCCCGCCGGCTGCGAAGTTGATTGCCGCACCTGCTGTGGTTATATTTCTTCTAAACGTCTTGTCGGTTATAATCGGCGATCAGGGTGAGTTACCATGCACCTGACCGAACATAGAAGTATAGCGACAAATTCAGTCAAGTCAATTCGGGATGCTGCTTTCATGACGACTCAGACAATGACACTCGACGCTTATTACCGTGAGGTGATGCACGGCGCGAAATCGCGCACGGTTGAGCATGCGGCCCGGCTCAGCCACGCGGTGCTCCACGTGCTGGGCTTCAACCTCAGCGGTAGCATCAAGCGCAAGCTGGCGCGTGCGCTGCCGCAGCCGCTCGGCCGTGAGCTGACCCGCGGCTGGCGGCTCATTAACGTCCGTGACCGTCGCCTGTCCCGCTACAAGTTTCTGAAGGATGTGGGTCTCCACAGCGGTAACACCGACCCCCAGTATGCCGCGCTGGCAACTACGGCCGTCTTCCGCCAGCTTAAGCAGTTCATCGACGGCGACCTGAGTCGCGAAGTGGCCAAGGACCTGAGCCCTGAAGTGCGCGAGCTTTGGAACGCCGCCTGAGCAGGTGTTCCCTTCCGGCGCGCGGCCCTCGGCGCGCGTCGCTCGATCGCTGCTAGCCGGATGCTTGAGCTTGTGGCTGGCGGCTTGTTCGCCGCGGGTTGCCGCGCCCGAACCCTCAACCACATTGCCTGCGACCACGGTAACCATTGTCGCGGACGGCTCTACCCGCGTGGTAACAACGGCCGCGACAACGGTTGGAGACGCCCTGGCCGAAGCTGGTGTGACGTTGGGTGGGGCCGACGAAGTGGAGCCGGAGCCGGCTACCCCGCTGCCATCAGCCGTCGTGGGCCCACCCCTCCGGATCACGGTCGTCCGCGTCACCGAGACAAATGAGGTGATTCCCGAGGCCATCCCGTTCAAGCGCCAGATTGTCCGCAGCGCCGAGATGTCGCCCGACGACCCGCCGCGCCTGCTTCAAGCCGGCGCAGCGGGCTTGCGGGAAGTGACCGTCCGCATCGTCTTTCACGACGGCCTGGAAGTGGAGCGATGGCCCACGTCTACGACGATCGTCGAGCCGGCTAAGGACGAGATCGTGATGATCGGCGTGGCCGTCCTGCGCGATCGCTTAACCTTTAACGGGGTGCTGGCCTACATCGACGACGGGCGGGCGCTTGTTCTTGAAGGGGCGACTGATGCCGTGCGACAACTGGCCGTTGACGGGCAATTAGACGGTCGCGTTTTTCAGCTATCTCCGGACGGCAGCCGCTTGCTATACACGGTCACCGACGCCGCGGCCGGAGCAACGTTTCGCAATTCGCTGTGGCTCATCGCCACCGCGCCAGAGGCGACGCCTGTGCCGCTGGCGGTTGAGAACGTGCTATGGGCCGGATGGGATCCGGCGGCGGCCGTCCCGCGCATTGCCTATACCACCGCCCGTTCCATAACCCTGCCCCCCGGTTGGGAGGCAAACAATGACCTGTGGCTGCTCGATTTACCCCGCGAGGGCCCGCAACCGGCGCCCGTCCGCCTGATTGAGAGCTATCCGGCCGCCTATAGCTGGTGGGGCGGGCAATTCGCATGGTCGCCCGATGGACGCCTGGCCTATGCATTTGCCGACGAGGTGGGCGTACTCGACGTCCCGGCGGCAAGCGACCCTGCGAACCCTGCACAGGCCCCGGTTGAGCCGCCGCGCACAATCCTCCACGACTTCACCGAATATAACACCGGCGCGGATTGGGCCTGGTTACCCGCGCTGGCCTGGTCGGCCGATGGCCGCTTTCTGAGCTACACGGACCATGCCGGCGACAATCCGCTCGCCAGTGCGCAGTTCGACTTGCGGCTGGCCGATACGCAGGCGCTGAATCAACTTACGCTCGTCGAGGGGGTGGGTATCTGGTCAGCGGTCTGCTGGTCACCTGTCGCGTCGCTGCCTGACCGGCGCGTTGCCTATTTGGCGGCCGCCGAGCCCGCTGCCAGTCTTGATAGCGGCTACGTCCTCTGGCTGGCCGACAGCGACGGCAGCGAGGCGCGCCGCCTTTTCCCGCCCGAAGGCGAAAGCGGCCTCTTCGCCCGTTCGCAGCCGTTGGCCTGGGGGCCCGACGCCGATCGGCTGGCATTTATCTTTGACAATGCGCTGCACATCCTCGATCTACCCACAGGGGAGTACTACCGCACCGGGGAGGACGACTCCGTGAGCAGCCATCCAACCTGGGCGCCTTATGCCACCGTACCGCTCGCGCAACCCTAGGCGTCGCGCGGGCTTGCGTCCGTGTTGCGCCCGGCCGAACTCGCCATCGCCAGCGGTCGCCTGGGCCGCACTTGACCTCCGCACACCGTGACGATAAATACTACTCCTGTTCTCCAAACCGCGGCGCGCCGACGATTGGCGAGCGTCGCCCTGTTTGTCGTGGCCGCAGCTGCCTTCCTGGCCCTGGGCGCGCTGCTGGCTCGCGATCGCTTCCTGACGCGCGGCATGCCCGCTGGCTTGCCGGAGCCAATACCGCAAGGCGGCCCGCGATTGGGAGTAAACGTCTATCTTACCGGTGCGAGCGACGAGCAAATCGCCGCCGCGCTGGACGGCGTGCGTGCTACTGGCGCTACTTATGTCAAACAAACCTTCTACTTTAGCCCTCAATTCGACTGGTCTGACGCCGACCGGCTGATGGAAGCGGCTGCGGCGCGCGCGCTGACCCTCGTCCCGCAACTCGACGGCAATCCATCCGATGGCTTTGCCCCGCCGGCCGACTTCGCAGCCTATGCGAGCTGGGCGGCGCAGTTTGCGGCGCGCTATGGGGAGCGGATGGACCAATACATCATCTGGGACGAGCCGAATCTGGCAAGCCATTGGGGGGGCAAGCCGGTCAACGCCGGCGACTACGCCGCCCTGTTGACCGCCGCCGCCGCCGGTATTCGCGAGCGTGACGCTGGTGCGATCATCATTGCCGCGCCACTGGCCCCGACAACCGAGCGCGGTCCGCAGAACCTGAGCGAGACGGAATTCCTGCGCGGCCTTTATGAGGCGGGCGCGGCCGACGCGTTTGACGTTGTCGCCCTCAAGCCGTACGGTTTCGACACCGGGCCTGAAGACCGGCGCGTCGCCGCGGCTACGCTAAACTTCAGCCGACCTATCCTCGTCCGCGAACTGATGGAGTCGCTCGGCGACGGGAAGACGGCCATCTGGGCCGGGAATTGGGGATGGAATAGCCTGCCCGATGGCTGGGCGGGCAAACCCTCCATTTGGGGCCAGACCACGGCCGCCCAGCAAGCGGATTGGACCACGGCCGCGCTCGACCGGGCGCGGCGCGAGTGGCCATGGATGGGCGTCATGTTCCTGGAGAGCTGGCAGCCGGGTGCGCCGCCTGATGATCCCCGCTGGGGCTTTAGCATTGCCGGACGGCCAACGGCTGCGGCCCTATCCGAATACCTGTCGTCCCAGCCGGCTAACCTCGCCTGGCCCGGCTTCCACCTGGGCCAGCGGGACGGGATTGGGCAACAGTACCGCGGCGCGTGGGAGTTCTCGCCCGAGTTTGGGGCCGACATCGGCCAGACGGGCGACAGCGTGACCTTCAGCTTTTGGGGTACTGCGGTTGGCGTGCGCGTGCGCCGCGCCGACTTCCGCGCCCGTCTCTACGCCACCGTGGACGGCGCGCCAGCCAACTCGCTGCCGGAAGACGAGAACGGCGCGGCGCTTGTGCTCACCTCGCCCGATCCTGGCGAAGACCTCATTACCACCGAGTGGCTGGCCCGCGACCTGCCGCCCGGCCGCCACGTACTCGAACTAACCGCGGCTCGCGGCTGGGACCAGTGGGCGCTGAACGGTTTCGCCGTCGGCTACCGCCCAACCGAAGCATCCACGCCGTGGCAGCGGTGGGGACTGGCCCTGCTGGGGGCGATAAGCGCGGCGCTTGTCGTAGCGACCGGTCGCCGGGCGAACTGGGGCGGTGTCGCCTCACGAGCGTCATGGCGCTTCCGCCATCTGAGCGACGGCATCCAGCTGGGGGTCGTCGCCGCGCTGGCCGCGGCCGTCAGCCTGACAGGCTGGCTGAGCTGGGGGCCGGACGCGCTCGGCCTCTATCGGCGGCTGGGCGACGGCGGTCAACTGGCGGCCACCCTGGGCGCGGCGGCCGTTTTCTACGTCACGCCATCGTTCATCCTTTACACGGTGGCGCTGGCGGCGCTCTTTGGCCTCCTGGTTCTGCGTCCGGCATGGGGACTGGCCCTGATCGCGCTGTCGATTCCCTTCTACGTCCCGCAGGCGACCAAGCCGATCGGCGGCTATCGCTTCTCGCCAGTCGAAGTTTTCACTCTGGTCACAGCGGCCGCCTGGCTGGCGCGAACCTTGCTTGACGCGGGGGCAGCCTTCCGGCGCGCGCGGACGCGGCCGGCCCTGCCCTCCCTGGGCCGCGCCGGCTGGGCTGTCCTGCTGTTTGTCGCGGTGGCTACCCTGTCACTCTTCTTCACCGCGCGACGCGACGTTGCCCTGACGGAGTGGCGCGTGGTCATTGTCGAGCCGGCGCTATTCTACATGCTGCTGCGGGCCATCCAGCCGCGCCGGTCGGAGTTATGGATTGTTCTCGACGCCTGGGTGCTGAGCGGCGTCCTCGTCGCTGGCTACGGACTATGGCAATATGCCACCGGGCAAGATCTGATCACGGCTGAGGGGGGCCTGTTGCGCCTGCGCTCCGTATACGGCTCGCCCAACAACGCCGCTCTCTACCTCGATCGGCTATTGCCGCTCCTGGTCGCTATGTTGCTATTGGGCACGCGCGCCATCCACGGCCGCCGCCGCGTAGCTTATGGGGTCGCGACGGCGCCGGTGGCTTTGGCCCTGGCGTTAACCTTCAGCAAGGGCGCGCTCTTCCTCGGCCTTCCCGCCGGGTTGCTGGTTGTCTTTTGGGTCTGGCAGCGGCGGGCCGGGCGGCGGACCTGGCCCTGGGCGCTTGGCGCGGCGCTCGGCGGCGCGGCGGCGCTGGCCCTGATCAGCGGCGTTCCGGCTCTAGCGGCCCGGCTCGACCTCTTCGGCGTCACCGGCGTCTTCCGGGTCAATCTATGGCGGGCGGCGTTCAACATGGTCGCCGAGCATCCCGTCTTCGGTGTCGGCCTGGATAACTTTCTTTACGCCTACCGCGGCCGCTACATCCTCGACGCCGCCTGGCAGGAGCCCAACCTAAACCACCCGCACAACATTGTGCTCGACTTCGCCACGCGCCTGGGCCTGATCGGGCTGGCCGCCGGGGTGTGGCTCATTTGGCAGGCGGTCGGAACGTTGAGAAGCGCGCTGGGGCGCGCCAACGCCGAAAGGCTGCCCGTTGCCGCCGGACTGGCCGGTGGGCTCGCGGCCATGCTGGCCCACGGCCTGGTGGACCACAGCTTCTTCCTCGTCGACCTGGCCTTCGTCTTCTACCTTACCCTGGGCGTTGGCTCTGCCTTAGCGGACGTAGAAATCACAGATGAGGCAGCGCCTGAATCTGTGTAATCTGCGGTTTCTCTGCCCGATTACCCGATCAGGATACGCTCTTCGGGATAGGCAATGGCGGCCGGAACGGTCGGTCGCGCCAGGGCGACAATCAGCGTCAAGGTGCCGACGCGGCCAAAAAACATCAGGCCGGCGATAAGTAGCTGGCCAAAAAGGTTCAGGCGCGGCGTTAGACTGAGGCTAAAGCCGCAGGTGGCGAACGCCGAAACGGACTCAACCAACGCCGCCACGAGCGACACGTTCTCCTGGGTCAGCAGGAGCAGCCAGGTAACGACGGCGATCAAAGTCGCCGCGCCGGTGACGATGGCCGCCGCCTTGAACAGAATCTCCAGCGGAATGACGCGCGAACCGGCTCCGATCTCACTCCGGCCGCGGGCGAAACTCCACAGCGACAGCATAAGCACCGCGAATGTGCTGGTCGAAATGCCGCCACCCATCGACGCCGGTGATGCGCCGATGAACATGAGGACGGTGAGTAGGAAGCCATTGGCGGCCGCAAGCTGGCCGAACTGGGCCGAGACGACGAAGCCCGACGTCCGGCTGGCGATCGAGTGGAAGAACGACAGCAGGAGCAAACGGCCGGGCGGTTCCCCGGCAAAGGCGCTGCTCAGGTGGCTCTCCGTGATATAGAAGAGGACCGTGCCGACAATGATAAGCGCTCCGGCGGTCACCAAGGTGACCCGGGTATGCAACGACACGCGATGGCGCCGCCGGAACCGCAGAAGATCGGCAATAACCGGGATGCCGATGCCGCCCAGAAAAATTAGCGCCGCCAGCGTGAGCAGGGTCAGCGTGTCCGTTGGAAAGCCGGCTTCGGCCGTGGGCGAACCGGCAAACAGGTCGAAGCTGGAGTTTGTAAAGGCCGAAACCGAATGGAAGATAGCCTGATAGGCCGCCTGGCCCGGCCCAAAGAGGGGCAACCAGTTTAGCCACAGAACAAACGCCCCCAAAGCCTCGATGACCAGGACAGCGATCAAGATGCGGCCGGTCAGGGTAACGATCTGCCCCGCCGACACCAGCCCCAGCGAATCGCGCAGCGTCAGCCGCTCGGCAAAGGTAACCCGTTTGCCGACGAGCCGGAAGACGGTGATCGCCGCGACCATGAAACCGACGCCGCCCAGTTGCATAAGGACTAGCACGACGACCTGGCCGAAGATCGACAGATCGCGTCCGGGAGTAATCACGTTAAGCCCGGTCGTGGCGACGGCCGAGACGGCGGTGAAAAAAGCCTGGCTCAAGGTCAGAGAGCCGGCGGGCGAACTGAGGGGGAGCCACAAGAGTAGCGTGCCGGCGACCACGAGCGCGCCCAGCCCGGCGACAAGGCCAAGCCCGCGCTCGGCTTGACCGAGGCGCGGCGGGCCGGACAAGCGAGGGATGACCCTGGTAATCGACCGCCGCGCCACCCACGAGCCGTCCGGCCGCGACTGGGGCGGTTCGTCAGCCAACCGACGCTCCGTCCGCCAGCATATCCAGAATGTCGGCTTCCGGCCCCGCCACGAGCAACTCATCGCTCGCGCTGACCGGCTCTTCCGGGGCCGGGTTGTAAATCACGTTGCGTCCCGCCAGCAACAACACCTGCACGTTGGACGAATAGTGCGCCATCAATTCACCGAGGGAGCCGCTGTAACTGCGCGGCGGCCGCCACTGAACGGCTAGCTGATTCGCGAAACGCAGGTGCCCGGCCTGCACCGCCTCACCCGTAAGCGAATAGGCGATCGAGCGAGCGGATTCGATAGCCGGCGTCACTACCGCATCTGCGCCCACTCGTATGAGCACACGTTCATCGTATTCCGACTGCGCCTCACATACCACGTGCTTGACGCCCAAGTCCTTCAATGTGAGTGTTACCAGCACCGCTTGGGCTAAGTCGCCGCCCAGGGCCACGACAGCCGTCTCAAACGCGTCTACGCTCAGTGTTGCCAGCGCCTCAGGGTCTGTCGCGTCGAGGGAAACGACATCCTGGAGGTTGTCGGCCAGGCGCTGAACCACCTCGCGGCTGCGATCGATGCCCAGCACTTGGTGCCCCTGATTGACGAGGGCCAGAGCCAGATTCTCGCCAAAGCTGTCGAGCCCAATGATGACGAATTCACGCCGTGTTCGCTTGCGTGCCATATTGCCTGAACTACTTCCGGGCGACGTGCTGCCGCCGGTTGAACGCTGAGAGAATGCTGAACTGACGGCTGCCGGGCTTGGCCGCGTCGCCGTCTGCGCTACAATCCTCCCCGGCCCTGCGCTACGCATCGGGCCGCGGGAAGCGGATGCACAAGTACAGGTTGCCCCTGATCCTCGGCCTGTTGCTGGCCGGTATTATAGCAGTGTGGCTGTTGCCGTCCATGCTGCGGGCCGTGCCAACACGTTATGCCATGCGCTTGCCGGAGCCGCTCAAGGCTATGGCGCTGCCGCCCGATCCTACGCCGATCCTGCCCACCGTCGCCGCGCCCCGCGCGGCAACTGACTTGCTGGCGGCTCCCCCTGTTTCGAACGGAACGGCGACGCCGCCGCCCACTCCCACGCCACTGCCTCCAGCCGAAAGCTATGCAAGTTCCCTAGCGCCAACGCCAACGGCCGCGGCGACGCTTCCACCGCCGACAGCTACACCCTGGCCTGTTCCGGCCGCGGCGCGCATGGGCGGCGTGACCCACGTCTTTCAGGAGTGGAACAACTGTGGCCCGGCAACTCTGGTGATGGCCCTCTCACACTTTGGCCTGGTCTATAGCCAGCGCGACACGGCCGCGGCCTTGCGCCCCAACCAGGAAGACCGCAACGTGACGCCGCAGGAGATGGCCAGCTTTGTCAACGGTCAAGACGGCCTGCGAGCGGTCGCCCGTATTAATGGTGACCTCGACCTGCTGCGTCGATTGTTAGCCAACGACGTGCCCGTCATCATCGAGATTGGCTTCGATCCGCCCGGTGAGTACCAGTGGCTCG
The DNA here is from genome assembly GCA_964608255.1 of uncultured Ardenticatenaceae bacterium. Lineage (GTDB taxonomy): Bacteria > Chloroflexota > Anaerolineae > Promineifilales > Promineifilaceae > Promineifilum. The sequence goes on along the minus strand of CAZSOD010000008.1, from coordinate 23,731 downwards.
GGTGGTATGGGCATTACCTGCTGCCGGTCGCCTACGACGACGCAGCCGGGCAAGTGTGGGTCTATGACTCCTGGCTGGGCACGAGCGAGGTGCCGCAAACAAACGCCGACCCTGACGGGCGCGTGCTGACCTACGATGAGCTCGAGGCTGACTGGCAGCAGTTCAACCGCTCGTACATCGTCCTCTACGAGCCAGCACAGGAAGCCCTGGTCGGAGAATTGCTCGGCTCGGCGCTGGACGATGATGCCATGTGGCGGGCCAGTCTCGCGCGCAACCAAAGTGACGCTGCCCGCGACCCTGGCAATGCCTTCTACTGGTTCAATCTCGGCTCGACCTACAACGCGCTGGGCGAATACGATAAGGCCGCCACAGCCTTTGACCAGGCGCGCGCCATCGGTCTACCCTGGCGCATGCTTTGGTATCAGTTCGGCCCTTACGAGGCTTATTACCAGGTCGGCCGCTACGATGACGTCGTTCTGCTGGCGGAGACAACGCTGAAAGACCGGCCTTACTTCGAAGAGTCATATTACTATCTGGGCCTGACTCAAAGCGCCCTCCAGAACCCGTCGGCGGCGCGGGAGAATCTGGAAAAGGCACGCGCCCTCAATCCGAATTTCGCTCCGGCCGAGAAGGCTCTGGCCGAACTCCCATCCGGCGGCTGAACCGCCGCTGCCTGACATGGAACCTCTATGCGCAATCGAACTAAGAGTCTCATTTTGCTCATCGCCGTCGCCCAGTTGGGGCTGATCATCGGGCTGCTGGCGCTGCCGACGGTTGTCCGCGCCATTCCCGGCCGCTATCGCGTCTGGCTCCAGGAAAACCACGCGTTCCTCAGCGACGTGACCGAAGGCGTTATCAACCAGGTGGCCCCGGTGGCCACGGCTTTGCCCGCGCCGCAGCAAGTGGCCCAAAACCAGGTTGACATCGGCTCGCTCATCTCCGCGCAGCCGTCCTCTACACTGGGCCAGGCCCCGGCCGAGACCGATCTGATCGGCGTGCCAGGCGCGACCCGCCCCGTGCCCACGGCCGCGGTGACCGTGGAGCCGACGGCCGCGCCGACCGAAGCGGCGGCCACGCCAACCCCCGCCGTTACCAGCACGCCCGCCCCCACGCCTACGCCGATGCCCCTCCCCGAGAGCATCAAGCTGGAGAACATGGGCGTCGTCAAACAGTCGTTTAACAACTGCGGCCCGGCTAACCTGACGCAGGTGCTTAACTGGTACGGCTCGCCCATTACCCAGACCGACGTCGCCTCCTATCTGAAGCCAAACCCCGAAGACCGCAACGTGAGTCCGTGGCAGATTGCGGATTATGTCAACGAGCAAATGCCGGGCTTTAAGGCTATCGCCCGCAGCGGCGGCGACCTGGAGATGATTAAGCGCTTCTTGGCCGCCGGTTTTCCGGTGGTTATTGAGAAGGGATATGAACTGCCCGATTCGGGCTGGTGGGGGCACTACCTGACCGTCTACGGCTACGATGACGCCCAGCAGGAGCTCTACAGCCAGGATTCCTATCTCGGCCCCTTTGACGGCAGCGGCCGCACGGACCCCTACGACGAATTCACTCACTTCTGGCAGCAATTCAGCAACACCTTCTACATCGTCTATAAGCCGGAGCAGGAAGAAACCGTCAAGGCAATTCTTGGCGAAGACATGTATGACGACTTTAAGATGTGGCAGAAGGTGGCGGCCATCGCCGAAACCGAGACGTTGCAGCGCCCGGATGACGTGTTCGCCTGGTTCAACCTGGGCACAGCACTGACACGCATGGGCGGCCTGACGGGCGAGCAGCAGTACTACCAGGGCGGGGCGCAGGCCTTCGATAAGGCGCGCGAGATCGGCCTGCCACCGCGCATGCTGTGGTACCAGTTCCAGCCCTATCTGGCCTATCTGAAGCTCGACCGCTACCAGGATGTGATCGACCTGGCCGATGCGACACTGGAAACACAGGGCGGCCGCAACGTTGAAGAGACGTTCTGGTATAAGGGCCACGCGCTCGCCTACTTGGGTGACATCAGTGGCGCAATCACCGCTTATGAGACCGCGCTGACGGTAAACGAGAATTTCTACCCGGCCCAGTGGTCGCTCGACTCCCTCCGCGGTACGGGCGGGTAAGCGGGTTAATGCCAGGGCGCAGAGACGCAAAGACGCCAAGTAATCCTCATGCGTCTTTGCGTCTTTGCGTCTTCGCAACTTGGCGTTAACTTTTGCCCGTCTTTGACAGTTCCCCTCCGTTTCGCGCTATAATAGGGGGCAGCGGCCGTCACAATTGAACCGCGCCCCAGGCCCTGTGCCTGTCCTTTTCCACGCATTCCCACACTTTAATCTCTGAGGAGACAAGCATGACCCCGGAACGGAAGTTTAAGGTTACCTATTCGACCCTGTCCAGCCCCGACCCGCTGCTGCACCAGCTCTACGACGAGGCTGTAGCTGAATTTCGCGCCAATGCGGGCCAGACGTACCCCATGTACATCAACGGCGAAGAGCGCTTTGCCGCCCAGACGTTCGCCAAAACGAGCCCGGTCGACACAAACCTGGTCATGGGCTATTTCCAGAAGGGCACCGAACAGGACGCCAACGACGCCGTTGCCGCGGCCAAAGCCGCCTTCCCCGGCTGGCGCGACACGCCGTGGCAGGAGCGCATTGCCATCCTGCGCCGGGCGGCCGACCTTCTCAGCGATCGCCTCTTCAAGATGGGCGCGATCATGAGCCTCGAGGTTGGCAAAAATCGCCTGGAGGCCTTGGGCGACGTTGAGGAAACGGCCGACCTGATCCGCTATAACTGCGACGCGATGGAGCAGAACGGCGGCTTCGCCCGGCCGCTGAAGGCCGAGAGCGACAAGCACCACAACCGCAGCGTTCTGAAGCCCTACGGCGTGTGGGTCGTTATTTCCCCTTTCAACTTTCCCGGAGCGCTGGCCGGCGGCCCCAGCGGCGCGGCGCTGGCCGCGGGCAATACCGTCGTCTTCAAGCCGGCCACCGATACGCCCTTCACCGGCTGGCTGCTGGCCGAAGCCTTCCGCGACGCCGGACTGCCGCCGGGGGTCTTCAACTTCGTCACCGGCGGCGGCCGTAGCGTTGGCCAGACTCTGGTTGACCATCCCGACGTGGCCGGCATCACCTTCACTGGCAGTTATGATGTAGGCATGGGCATCATCCGCTCGTTTTCGAGCGGCAAGTTCCCGCGGCCCTGCGTGGCTGAGATGGGTGGCAAGAATCCGGTCATTGTCAGCAACAAGGCCGACCTCGATAAGGCCGCGCTGGGCTGTATGCGCTCTGCGTTCGGACTCCAGGGCCAGAAGTGCTCCGCTCTCTCCCGACTCTACGTTCACCAGGATGTCAAGGACGCTTTCCTTCAAAAGTTCCTTGATTTGACGGCGAAGATCAACGTTGGCGACCCGACCAGCCAGGACAACTGGATGGGCCCGGTTATCAACAAGAGCGCTTATGAGGACTACCAGCGGTTCGTCGACGACCTGCGCGCGCATGGCGACATCGTCTACGGCGGCAAGACGCTCGGCGGCAACGGCTACTATGTTGCGCCGACCATCGCCGACAACGTGCCGGAAGACCACCCGCTGTGGAAGCAAGAGATGTTCCTGCCCATCGTCATGGTCGAGTCATTTGAGAACTTCGACGAAGTTATGAAAAAGGCCAACGACGTTGAGTACGGCCTGACGGCGGGCTTCTACAGCGAGGACGAGGATGAGATTGAGTGGTTCCTCGACCACATGGAAGCCGGCGTGCTCTACGTCAACCGGGCCAGCGGCGCAACCACCGGCGCCTGGCCGGGCTATCAGTCGTTCGGCGGCTGGAAGGGCAGCGGCTCCACCGGCAAAGCGGCCGGCAGCTTCTACTACGTGCAGCAATACATGCACGAGCAGAGCCAGACCATTGTAGATTAGTGTCCAGTAGACAGTTGTCAGTTGTCAGTGTCCAGCGCACTGACAACTGACAACTGATAACCTCCCTCATGTCCCCCACCGGCAAACTCCTGTCCATGCACGAGGCCGTCGCGCGCTATGTGGCCGACGGCTGCACGCTTGCCATCGAGGGCTTCACCGCCTTCATCTGCTTCGCCGCCGCGCACGAGATTATTCGCCAGCGCAAGCGCGACCTGATCTTGTGCCGCCTGACGCCTGATCTGATCTACGACCAGATGATCGCCGCCGGGACGGCCCGCAAGCTGGTTTTTAGCTATCTCGGCAACCCTGGCGTCGGCAGCCTTCATGCCATCCGCCGTGCCGTCGAGCAAGGGGTACCTCGTCCACTCGAGATCGAGGAATACTCCCACTTCGGCATGGTCGGCCGCTACCTGGCCGGCGCCAGCAACCTCCCCTTCTTCCCGCTGCGCAGCTACGTCGGCAGCGACATGCCCGCGGCCAACGACCTGATCCGCTTTGTTGACAGCCCTTACGGTGACGGGCCGATCGCCGTCGTGCCGCCGTTGCGGCCGGACGTGACATTCGTCCATGCTCAACGCGCCGATGTTCACGGCAATACCCACCTGTGGGGCCTGCTCGGCACACAAAAAGAGGTCGCCTTCGCCTCTGAGAAGGTCATCGTCGTGGTCGAGGAAGTGGTGGACGAGGACGTCATCCGCCGCGATCCCAACCGGACGCTTATCCCCGGCCTGATCGTCGATGCGGTGGTGCATGAGCCTTACGGCGCGCACCCCAGCTACGTCCAGGGCTACTATGATCGCGACAACGACTTTTACCTGAAGTGGGACGAGTGGTCGCGCGATCAGGCGACAACCGAGGCGTGGCTTGAGGAATGGGTCTATGCCGTTCCCGACCGCGCCGCCTACTTGCGGAAACTTGGTCAGGATACGCTTGATCGGCTGGCTCCTGGCTCGTTCGAAGCCGGGCCTGTCAACTACGGGCAGTACGGGTAGAAGAAAAGCTTCCGGCTGCGGATAGAACCTCAAGAGGGAGTTTTCATGTCCGATCTCGACCCCTTCGGCCGCGACTACCTTCGCCTGACACTCGAAATTGACCGGCATATCGACGGCTACGTTGACGCTTACTATGGCCCCGCCGACCTGCGCGCGGCCGTCAGTGCCGCGCCACCGCGCTCTCCAAGCGACCTGCTGGCAGATGTTGCCGGCCTGCGCGAGCGTATCCCGCAGGATGATCCGGCTCGCGCGATTTACCTCGCCGCCACCCTGCGGGCCATCGGCTGCACGGTGCGCATCCTCGCCGGGGAGACGGTCGACTATCTGGAGGAGGTCTACCAGATCTACGACATCCGGCCGCAATTGGTGGATGAAGCCACCTTCGTCGCTGCCCACCGTGCCTTAGACGGCCTGCTGCCAGAGTCCTCTGGTGCGGATCTGGGCGAGCGCCTGGCACTGTGGCGCAAGCGCTTTGAAATCGACGCCGCCAAAGCGTTGGACCTGCTAGAGTTGGCGCGCGCCGAAACCCGGCGGCGGACGGCGGCGTTCATCGCCTTGCCGGAGGAAGAGGCGGTCGAGATTCGGCTGACAAGCAACCAACCGTGGAACGCGTACAACTGGTATCTTGGCCACGGCCGCTCGCTCATCGAGTTCAACACCGACATCCGGCTGCAAGCACCGGCCTTGCTCGGTACGTTTGCCCACGAAGGCTATCCCGGCCACCACACCGAGGGCATCCTCAAAGAGAACGAGCTTTACCGGCGCAGGGGTTACGCCGAGCAAGCCGTTGCGCTGCTGCACTCGCCCGCGGCGGTCATCTCCGAGGGCATTGCCACAACCGCGCTCGACATGATCTTCCCCGACGGCAGCGACCAGGAGTGGAACGTCGCGGTGCTGTTCCCGGCGGCCGGGCTTCCGGTTGAGACGGGCCTGGCCGAGCGGCTGCGGCGCATTGGCGAGGCCAGCGAGGCTCTGCGCTATGTTAGCGCCAACGCGGCCATTCTTTACCACACGGGGCGCCTCGACCAGCCCGACACAATCGACTACATCCGCACCTATGGCCTGGCGACGCCCGAACGAGCCGCCAAGAGTTTTAACTTCTGCACACACCCGCTCTACCGCTCTTACCCCTTCACGTACACGGTCGGCCATGATCTGATAGCCGCCATGCCTGACGCGCCGGCGACTTTCCGCCGCCTGCTAACCGAACAAGCGCTGCCTTCCCAATTGGCTTAACAAGCAAGCAACCTTATGGAACCACTTGCCCCGCCCTCGCCCTCGGAATTAATGATCGTAGCCGCCTCGCGCGCGCTGCGCGGCAACCGCACCGTCTTTGTCGGCGTCGGCCTGCCCAATATTGCCTGCAATCTTGCCCGGCGCAGCCATTCACCGGATATGGAACTGGTCTATGAAAGCGGTGTTTTCGGCGCGCAACCGGCGCGCCTGCCCCTCTCCATCGGCGATCCCACGCTGGTAAGCGGCGCGACCTCCGTCGTCAGTATGTCGGACCTGTTCATGCTGTATCTCCAGGGCGGCCTGATCGATGTCGCCTTGCTCGGCGGGGCGCAAATCGATCGCTTTGGCAACCTGAACACGACTGTGATTGGTGACTACGCGAATCCAAAGACTCGCCTCCCGGGCTCCGGCGGTGCGTGTGAGATCGCCATTAATGCCCGGCGCATCGTCATGATCATGCGTCTTTCCAAGCGCGCCTTTGTGCCGCGCATCGACTTCACCACCAGCCCCGGCCATCTGGACGGCGCGAATGCTCGGCAGCGGCTCGGCATGCCCGGCATTGGCCCGGACTTTGTCATTACCGATAAAGCGATCCTATCGTTCGACAACCCTGAGCGCGAGATGATGCTGGTCGAATTGGCGCCCGGGCAGACGTTCGAGAGCGTGCAGGCGGCCGTCGGTTGGCCGCTGAGGGCGACCGACACGTTGCGCGAAATGACCCCGCCCACGGGCGAAGAACTTCACATCATCCGTGAACAACTTGATCCCCAGGGCCTCTATCGGTAATCCGCCATGCGCCTTATTCGCAAGCTGCTTATCTTTGCCGGAGCCGTCCTGCTGGTCGCCCTGATCGGTGCGACGGCGGCCTGGACCGTTCTGAACAATCGGAACGCGGCGCGGCCCGAGGCCGTTGCGGCGCTAAGCGCAGACGGCACGGTCAGCGTTAGCCGCATCCCGAAAGAAGACTGGTACGTCTTCACCCCCGCGTCCACCCCGCCCGACACAGGTTTCATCATCTATCCCGGCGGCTTCGTCGATCCGGTCGCCTATGCGTTGGTTGCGCGCGACATCGCCGCTCGCGGCTACCTCGTCGTGCTCGATCCCATGCCACTTAATTTGGCCGTTACGTCTGCTGAGTCGGCCGACGCCATCGTATCCGCATTCCCAGGCATCCAATCCTGGGCCATAGGTGGCCACTCATTGGGCGGGGCAATGGCCGCCGAATACGTCCGGAACAATCCCGACGTGATGGCCGGACTGGCCTTATGGGCCGCCTATCCGGCCGCCAACACTGACCTCTCTGCCTTGCCGCTGAAAGTGGTTTCATTGTACGGCGATGCAGACGGGGTTGCGGCCGTCGACGAAGTAATGAGCGCTGCGACTCGCCTCCCCGCCGATGCCCGGTTCGTGTCCATTCCTGGCGGCAACCATACCCAGTTCGGCGCCTACGGCGAAGGGCTCCAGCGCGGCGATAACCCGGCGGCGATCGGCCGCGACGAACAGCGGGCGGACGTTGTCGAAGCTACCGTCGCCATGCTCCAGTCCATCGAACCCACTCCCTGAAGTAACAGGACTGCCAACTGGCGCACCAGGCTACCCCAATCATCATCAGACCCGTAACCAATATCATCTGCAAAACTGCGGCTTCCATTAAAGGACAGTCCAATGCTCTACAAGCACCCGCACGGCAACGTTTTTTATCGCGGCATGAACCACGCCCGGCCGAAGATCGCCTATGGCGAAGGCATTTACCTGTATGACGACAGCGGCAAACGCTACATCGACGGCTCCGGTGGGCCGTTGGTTGTCAACGTGGGCCACGGACGGAAGGAGATCGTTGAAGCGATGGCCCGACAGGCGCAGGCAGCTGCCTACGTCCACGCGACCATGTTTACCAGCGAGCCGCTGGAGGCCTACGCCGCCGCCCTGGCCGAGGTCGTCCCTCTGTCCCGCCCACGCTTCTACTTCCTCAGTAGTGGCACGGAAGTAGTCGAAGGGGCGATCAAGCTGGCGCGGCAGATTCAGATGGCCAGAGGCGAGTCACAGCGCCACATTATCTTGTCGCGGTGGAACAGCTATCATGGCATGACACTGGGCGCCCTGGCCGTCAGCGGCCGGCCGGGGCTGCGCGCGCCCTATCTGGAAATGATGCGCGACGTGCCCCACATTCCCACACCTTACACCTACCGTCGCCCCATGACCGGCGAAGAGCTCGCGGGACGCCTGGAGGAAGTGATTCAGGCCGAGGGCAAGGACACCATCGCCGCCTTCATCGCCGAGCCTCTCAGCGGTGCGTCGCTCGGTTCTTCGCAGCCACCCGACGATTATTGGCCACGCATCCGCGAGATATGCGACCGCTATGGAGTCCTGTTGATCGCCGATGAGGTTCTCGTGGGGCTTGGACGTACGGGCAAGATGTGGGCGCTGAACCACTGGAACACATCGCCCGATATCCTGGTTACGTCAAAGGGCACCGCAGGGGGCTATTTCCCGCTCGGTTTCTTCGCCGCTCGCGGCGAAGACGTGGAACAGATTCGCCTGACGTTGGGTGACTTCAATCACGGCGGCACCTTCAGCCACCACGCCGTCGGCGCGGCCGCGGGGCTGGCAACGCTGCATATTCTGCAAGACGAGCGCCTCGTCGAAAACTCAGCGGCAATGGGCGAATTGATGGGGGCGCGCCTCAGCACGGCGCTTGGGGATCATCCCAATGTCGGAGACATTCGCGGCCGAGGCCTGTTCTGGGGCATAGAACTTGTACAGAATCGAGCCACCAAGGAACCTTTCCCGGCTAAACAGGGCATCGCTCACCGCATCCAGACGCGGGCATTCGACCTCGGCCTGGTCGTCTACCACTCGGTTGGCTGCGCCGACGGAACGAACGGCGATGTGATCATGCTAGGGCCTCCCCTGATCGCCACGGCTGACCAGGTTGAAGAAATGGTCACCCTTCTTGCTGAAGCGATCCGCTTGGAGCTCGGTTAGGAATGGTGGCGCGGCCCAGGGCGGACGAACGGGTGAGTCTAGAGAGCGATCGGCTCCAAGATCATCCATAATCGTCCGATTGCCCGGTCAAGCTACGTTGAGTGGCTAATCCGGCCGCAGAAGTATCTTGCGCACCCCGTGGCGAGCGGCGTGGTCGAACGCCGCCAAACCCTCGCGCAACGGGTACACGGCCTCAACGAGCGGCCGAACTTGCACCGCGCCTTGCCGCAGCAGCCGCAGCGCCGGGGCAAACGGTCCGCAGCGCGAGCCGACCACCGTCACCTCACCCACCACCAGCTTGGTCAGGCTAATATCGGCGTTGCCGTGGAACGTGCTCTTTAGCACCAGGGTGCCCCGCGGCCGGACGATCCGCAGCGAGTGGGCGAACCCGGCGTCATTGCCTGTCGCCTCGACTACCACATCGTAACTGTCGTCGGTCTGGTCGTCCACCAATCCTGTCGCCAGACCCAATTGCTCGGGCAGGGACAACGATTCCGGCCGCCGGCCAAGCACCACTACATCGGTGCCCGCCAGAGCCATCACCTGAGCCACAAGCAGACCCAACCGACCTGGCCCGACAACAGCCGTTCGCGCCGCCGGCCGCACGGCGATCTGCTCCCGAATTCGTAACGCGGCTGCCAGCGGCTCGGCGAACACGGCCGCGTCGTCGGGCACGTCGTCCGGCACGGGCAACAGGTTGGCAAGCGGCAGCGTCACGTAATCGGCAAAGACGCCGTCCTTGTTGTGGATGCCTAGCGTTCTTCGGTTGGGGCAATGCTCGGGGCCATCGCCCAGGCACACAGGACAGCGACCGCAGCCCAGGTTGATAGTGCCTACCACCCGCCGGCCGATCCAGTCCTCGCTGGCCGCTGCGCCTATCTCGGCGACGACCCCGACGAACTCGTGCCCGAGCACTCCCCGGTAGCCACCCACATAGCCCTTGACAATCTCCAGGTCAGTTGAGCATATACCGGCCAGAGTCACTCGAATAAGCGCCTCTTCCGCGCCCGCAACGGGCGCGGGCAGGTCGTCGCGAAGGCTCAGGCGACCGTTTTCCAGAAAGAGCGCTTGCATCTCAGGCGACCGCGCGGCGGGCGCGAGACATGATGCGCTCTTCCCACGTAACCAGCAGCGGCACAGCGATGAAAATAGAACTATATGTGCCGCAGAGCAGCCCGACGAAGAGCGTGGCGATAAACGGCCGGATCGATGCACCGCCGAACAGCAAGATGGCGACCATCACGAACATCGCGTTCAACTGCGTCACCAGCGAGCGATGGATGGTCTCAATGATCGAGCGGTTGGCTATCAGGTCGATCTTCTCGAACGGCCGGCGGGCGATGTTCTCACGCATCCGGTCAAAGAGGACGATGGTGTCCTGCAACGAGAAGCCGGCAACGGTCAGGACGGCGGTCAGGAACAGCGCATCAACTTCCCAGCCGAGCAGAAGACCGGTGATCGCTCCAAATCCCAGCACCAGTAGCAGATCATGGACGAGCGCGATGACCGCCGTGGTGCCATAGCGGAAGGTGTTGGGCACCTGCCGGAAGACAATCACGATGTAGAAGAGCACGACGATGGCCGAAAAGACCACGGCGATGATCGCCGCCCGCGTTACTTCGTTGCCCACCGCGGCGCTAACGCTCGTTACCTGTGTGGCATCCGTCTGCAGTGGCGCGACCTCGCCAAGGGCGCCAAGAATCGACTGTGCCGTCTCCGCCGGCACAAATTCACTCCGGATTTGCCACGCGTTCTCCAGATCCGTACCCCGCAGAGCAATGACCGACGGGCTATTGGACCCGAAACGGGCAAAGACGTCGCGAATCTGGTTTTCGGTCACGGGTTGCTCAAATTGCACTTCGAAGCGAGTGCCACTGCGAAAGTCAACACCGACGCGAAAGGGGGAGCCGGAGATGACTATCGAGGCGACCATGGCCGCCAGCCCAAGACCGATAAGGACGGACGATAGGATGAAATAACGCCGTCGGTTCTCAATGATGTGGAAGACAAAGGACATAGTCTAGACTCCCAACAGCCACTTGCGCTCTTGCAGGGCACTTGCGCTCCGGCCAAGGATAAGGCGTACCAAAGTGCGCGTGACGAGCACGGCGGTAAACATGCTGATGAACACACCGATGGCCAGCGTCACGGCGAAACCTTCGACCGCGCTAGCGCCGAAGTTACGTCCAAAGGTCCACAGGATGGCGCAGATGACCAGCGTTGCCACGTTCGAGTCGCGGATGGAATTCCAGGCCCGCGAGAAGCCGGTTTGGATAGCGTCCTCGAGGTGCGCACCCTTGCGCAACTCCTCCTTGATACGCTCAAACACCAGCACGTTGGCGTCTACCGCCATGCCGGTCGAGAGTAAAAAGCCGGTAATGGCCGGCAGCGTCAGCGTCACGCCCAGCCCCTTGAACACGGCAAAGCTGAGCAGAACGTAGACAATGAGCGCGATATCGGCCAGAACGCCCGGCAGCCGGTAGTAAATGAGCATGAATAAAAGCACGACGATAACGCCGATCACACCGGCGCGAATGCTGGCGTCAATCGACTGTTCGCCCAGGGTCGCGCCGACCTGGCGTGTGCCTTCAATTCGCAGGGGGACCGGCAGGCTGCCGAAGCGCAACTGCGTGGCGAGCCGCTGCGCCTCTTCCAGCGTGAAGTTGCCGGTGATCGTGCCGCGATCGCTGATTGTGGCGCTGATCACCGGACTGGAGATGACTTCCTTGTCAAGGACGATCGTCAAATGCTTGCCCTGATTGGCGGCCGTGTGCCGCCCGAAGATCTGGCCGCCTTCGTCGGTTAGAGCAAAGGTAACGTGGTACTGGCCCAGACGGTCGCTGTCAACTCCGGCCTGCGCCAGGCCGGCCCCGGTGAGGACGGTATTGAAGGTCGGCGCTTCCGTGGTCGGCGTTGCGCCTCCGTTGGTTGCATCTTGCTCACAACGGGACGGTTTGCCCTCGTTCAGGTCGGTGCGTATGCACGTGCCTTCCGGCAGGGCGATGTCACCGGTATCGACGAACTCAAGCAATGCCGTTTCCTGAATAAGCGAAAGCGCCTCCTGTGGGTCTTCGATGCCCGGCAGTTCGATCAGGATGCGGCGCGTTCCTTCAACCTGCACAAGCGGCTCGGTGACGCCGATGGCGTTAACGCGGCGGTCAATGATCTGACGTGCCGTGTTCATGGCGTCAGACGTCACTTCCTCTTCGGGCGGTACATCCGCCTCCATCAGGACTTGCAGCCCACCCTGCAAGTCAAGGCCTAGCCGCACCGGGAAGCCCGGGTTGGTCACCACCCAGACTGCGGCGGCCACAATGACAACAATGACTACCGCCCACAAGATATCGCGGTTCTGTCTCATAGGTACCTCTGGTGGCGGGCGGCGCCCGCCGGCTGACAAACAGGCTGATTATAGCGCTGACCCCAAGAGAGGCAATCATGTTTGCGCCGGTTCACGGCTACCCGCCCCGATCTTGGGTCTTCGGCCAGCCGAGCTGAGGAACGCAAGCCATTATTAACAGCCGGTTCACGCGGGGGAGAAACGTCCTGTGGTACAAAGTGTCTGAGAAATATTGGATTTGAAATGGTCACCGCCGCTTGCCGCGCGTGGAATGAAGGAGGGCTATTGCTGTACGAGAATCACCCGGTAGACACCACCTCAGTCACATTTTCTAAAAAATAAGGAGACCCACACAATGAAGAATTCGAAAGTGGCGATCGTGTTCGGCGTCCTCCTCATCCTGGCCCTGACGACCGGCGCGTTTGCGGAACTCGTCGTGACGTATACATCGGATGAGGACATGTACAGCGAGTACACCATTCAGGACACGCCGGAACGCACGGCCGAAGCCACCACTAACAGCGTGATCGACAACGGCGCGTTCACCCAATGGGGCACCACGCTTGGACCGGCCGATCCCTGGGTGTTCTGGCGCGACAACAAGGCTGGCTGGACAGCCGGACGCTTGCACGAAGTTGATCTCGCCCTGCCGGCCAACCCCGAAGGCATCAATAACGCCATGGGCTGGTTCATCCAGCATTCCGGCGCGAAGGAAGGGGGCTATTACGCCGGCGCGGTGCAGCAATTGAACCGCATTCCGGTGGCCGGCAACTACTTCGTCAGCATCAGCCTCACGGCCTTTGAAGACGGCAATACCGGCCCCTACAACAGCGTGGCCTGGTATGCGATTAGCGACTCGCCCAACGCTGGCGAGGTAACCGAGTGGCGCGAGCTGTTCCCGGATCAGTTCGTCTGCGACAACCAAGCCGCTGTTTGTAACTATGTTGGCCGCGACGAGACGCTCTGGATCAACCCGGGCCAGTACTTCCACGTCATGGTCGGCCGCAAGTTCCCTGAGTTCTTTGGCTGGACGATGTTTGTTGTGGACGACATCAGCATTGTCGCCGCCGATGGCACGCTCAACACGGCGAACGGTTTCTTCAACTGGTGCAACGGCCGGCCCGAGGACTTCAAGGTCCACGGCACCGAGCCGTGCAGCAACCTGACTGAAATCCACTGGGATCCGAACCAGGTACGCTAACAATTGACGGGTGATGAGCGACGAGTCACGAGCGTCCACCTGCTTGTGACTCATCGCTCGCCCCGGCAACGTCCATCCGGCTGCGCGCGAGCGCCGTCGACCCTCCGCCCCGAGGTTCTACCCCCCAAATCCCCTATGGCCGCCAAGCGACGCCTTGCCCTGACCCTCCTGCTGCTCGCCATGCTTGGGACGCTGGCTCAGACCAGCTGCACCCGCGACGACGTCGCCGGCGCGGTTAGCACCCTGGCGGCGGGCATGCAGGCGACGCTGGAACCCTGGGGCGCAACGGCCGAGGCCAGCGCCCTTGCTCTGGCGACAAGCGTGCCGGCCGCTCTGGCCACGGCGGGGCAATCCAACTCAACAGACGCCCCCGACACTCCCCAGCCACTAACAACCGCCATCGGGATAGAGAACCTGCCAACTGTCGCGCCGACAACCGGATTTGAACTATTGGGGGTTAAGCCGCCAGCCACGGTTCAGCCGACGCCAACCCTGGTACCGACGGCGACAGCGACCCCCGCTCCCCCGCCCACCGCAACGGCCACGGCCACGCCCGCCCCCTCGCCGACACCTCTAGCGCCCGTGATTCAAGTCGACGGCGGGACGATGGTTTTGGTGCCCGGCGGTTTCTTCGAAATGGGCGCGGCGGCCGACGACTTGCTGGCTGAGTGCGCGCGGTTCGCGACCAACTGCCGGCGGCAGATGTTTGTCCCCTCTGAGCCTGTCCATTCGGTTCTGGTCGCTCCGTATTACATGGACAGTCACGAGGTCACCAACGAAACCTTTGCTCGCTTCCTGAATGCCCGCGGCGGCAGCGTCGCCTTGTGCTTCGACCAGCCTTGCCTCGATGCCGAACAGAGCCAAATGTATCCGGAAAACGGACTTATGGCCGTCGCCGCTCCCCAGGCGACGTACCCGGCGACCGGTGTCACCTGGTATGGCGCGGCGGCCTTCTGCGAGTGGCGCGGCGCGCGATTACCCAGCGAAGCGGAGTGGGAGAAAGCAGCCGCCTGGGACGACGCAGGCGCTGTCGCCCGGCGCTATCCGTGGGGCAACGAGTTCGACGGCAAGCGGCTAAATTTCTGCGACGCCAATTGCGACGCTCCTCAGGCTAACCTGGCCTGGAATGACGCCTTTGCCCGGGCCGCCCCGGTCGCTTATTACGAGGCCGGTCGCAGCGCAGCGGGCCTCTACGACATGGCCGGCAATGTATGGGAATGGGTCGCTGACTGGTTTGACCCGGCGTATTATGCCGTGTCGCCCGGCGCAGACCCGACAGGACCGGAGACGGGCGAGGAAAAAGTCGTGCGCGGCGCGTCCTGGTACGACACCGCCTACGTCGCCGCCGCGGCCGTGCGCTTCCCCTCCTCGCCCGGCAATGCCGACCGCACTCTCGGCTTCCGCTGCGCCGCCGATACGCCTTAGGCGGGCTTGTCGCCTAGAAAAGCGTTACCTCGACCAGCTCTCCCGCCGTCAACCCGCCAAGGTTCAGCGGAACCTTGATCAGCCCATCCGCGCCGACAAGGGTATAGATGAGATTGCTCTTGCCAAAGACGGGCACGGCGACGAACTCGTTCTGTTCCTGTTCCAGCCGTGCGGGCACATAGTCCTCGCGGCCGCTCTCGCTGGCAACGTTCTGCGCTAAACGCGCCCGAATCCGGCGGCGCAGCGGAGGTTCGACCATGCCTTGCAGGTGATAGATGGCCGGCACCCCGAACATATCGAACTGGATCATGGCCGAGACGGGATTGCCGGGCAGGCCAAGAACTGGCTTGCCGTTCACCGCGCCGACGATGGTCGGCTTTCCGGGCCGTGTTGCCACACCGTGGAGCAAAACGCCCGGCGCACCCAGCCCATCGATGACCTCGACGGTCATATCGCGCACGCTAACCGACGATCCGGCCGACATGACCAGCATATCGCAGTCAGCCAGGGCCGCCGCCGCGGCCGCGTGCAGAGCGTCGAAGTTATCGGGGACAATGCCGCGCGGCTCCGGCGCGCCCCCTGCGTACCACGTTAGCCCGGCGACAGTGTAGCTATTGATGTCGCGAATTTGCCCCGGAGCCGGCTCAGCCGCCGGGGGCACGACCTCGTCGCCCGTGGCCAGGATAGCCACGCGCGGCCGGGGTCTTACGGTCACCGTCGTCAGCCCCAACGCCAGCATCCCACCCAGGTCTTGCGGCCGCAGGCAGTGGCCGGCCGGAAGAATGGCTGCGCCCGCCGCCACATCCTCACCCACTTGAATCACGTTTTGCCCGGCGGCCACGGCCCGCAACACCTCGATGTCATGCGGAAATGCCGCGCTCCCGTCCCCAGTAACCCGCTGGGTATGTTCCACCTGCACCACCGCGTCGGCGCTGTCGGGCACCATTCCGCCGGTGTGGACGATGGCCGCTTCGCCCGCCCTCAGGGCCAGGTCCGCGGTGCGGCCCATGGCGACCTCGCCGACCACCGTCAGGAACGCCGGTAAGCTCTCGCTCGCTCCGAAGGTGTCGCGGGCGCGCACGGCGTAGCCGTCCATTGTGCTGCGCCGGAAGTCAGGCAACGGCCCTGGGGCGCGAATTGCCTCGGCGGTCACGCGGTTAAGCGCGTCGGCCGTCGCCAGCATCTCGCGTCCGGCGAGCGGCCGGATGTGGCGCAGCAAGAGGGCGCGCGCCTCGTCAGGCGGCAAGACGTTGAAGAACTCCGTCATTTCAACCGCTTACGAGGGCTTGCAAGCCCGCCTCGTCAATGATCGCCACGCCCAACTCGCGCGCCTTTTCCAACTTGCTGCCAGCCGCTTCTCCGGCCACCAGGTAGCTCGTTTTCTTGCTGACCGAACTGGTTACCTTGCCCCCATGCGCTTCGATAAGGGCGGATGCCTCGTCGCGCGTCATCGTCGGGAGTGTGCCGGTAAGGACGAATGTCAGGCCCGCAAGCAGGCTGCTGCCGGTTTCCGCATCTTTCTCAGCCGTGAAGCGCAGCCCGGCGGCGCGCAACTTTTCGATCAGGGCCCGGTTTCTATCGTTCTGGAACCATGCCGAGACTGAAAGGGCTGTCTGCGGGCCGATGCCCTCGATGCTCTCCAATTCCTCCGCACCGGCCGCGGCAATGGCCTCGATGCCGCCCAGCGCATCGACGAGTAACGACGCCACCACGCTGCCCACAAAGCGAATGCCTAGGGCGGTCAGGACGCGGGTGGCCGGCTGCTCCTTGCTGGCGTCTATCGATGCCAGCAGGTTATCAACCTTGCGATCCTTGAAGCCTTCCAGGTTCAGCAAGTCCTCGCGGCGCAGGGTGTAGATATCAGCCACGTCATGGATGAGCCCTTTCTCGAATAGCAGCGCCGCTGTCTGCGTACCGAATGTACCGATATCCATCGCCCCCCGGCTGACGAAATATTCGACGCGCCGAATGAGTTGCTCTGGACAGGCGGCGTTTTCGCAGTAGACCGCCACCTCGCC
The DNA here is from genome assembly GCA_964608255.1 of uncultured Ardenticatenaceae bacterium. Classification (GTDB taxonomy): domain Bacteria; phylum Chloroflexota; class Anaerolineae; order Promineifilales; family Promineifilaceae; genus Promineifilum. The sequence continues at coordinate 6,630 of CAZSOD010000008.1, read as the reverse complement.
GGGCAACTGCACCACCGGCTCGTCACAGGCAGGGCACCTGGTGGGTCGTTCGATAGCCTGCTCGCTGCCGTCGCGGGTATCGACAATCGGCCCGACGATGTAGGGGATGACGTCTCCGGCGCGCTTGACGATCACGCGGTCGCCGATGCGAATGTCCTTGCGGGCGATCTCGTCGAAGTTGTGGAGCGTGGCGTTGCGCACCGTGGTGCCGCCGATCTCGACTGGCTCCAACACGGCGTTCGGCGCCAGCACGCCGGTGCGGCCGACGTTCACCTGCACGCCAATGAGTTTTGTCGTTTTCTCCTGCGCCGGAAACTTGAGCGCGATCGCTCCGCGCGGGTCCTTGCCCACAAATCCCAAACTGTCGGCCAGATCGCGATCGTTGATCTTCACCACGACGCCGTCGACCTCGTAGTTGATCCGGTTGCGGCGCTCAATCCACTCGTCATAGACCGCAACAACCGCGTCGAGGTTATCGCAGTGGCGGTTGTCGGGTGAAACGGGAAAACCAAGGCCAGCCAGCCAGGCTAACCGGTCCCACTGATGGTCGGGCAACGGCGCGCCCTCGATAGCGACGATCTCGTAGCAGTAGAGTCGTAGCGGCCGCTCGGCTGTCTTGGCCGGGTCAAGCTGGCGCAGCGAGCCAGCGGCGGTGTTGCGTGGATTCATGTAGAGCGCCTCGCCCGCCGCGGCGCGGCCAGCGTTGAGGGCCTCAAACTTGTCCAGAGGTAGAAAGACTTCACCGCGCACGACCAGGTAGGGCGGCGCGATCAGGTTGCTCTGCGGATCGACCGGGATTCGCTTCGGCACGCCGCGCAGCGTGCGCAGGTTGGGTGTCACGTCCTCGCCGACCTCGCCGTTGCCGCGCGTGGCCCCCAGCGCGAACTGGCCGTCGCGGTAGGTCAGAACAACGGTCAGGCCATCCAGCTTCGGCTCGACAACGTAGTCGAGATGAGTGTCGGCCGGCAACAAACGACCAACCCGCGCCCGCCACGCCCGCAGGTCGTCGGCATTGAAGGCGTTCATCAGGCTCAGGATCGGGGCCGGATGGCGTACTTTGGCGAAAACGTCCGACGGCAAGGCGCCGGCGCGCTGTGTCGGTGAATCGGCCGTAATCAGTTCGGGATGCTCGCCCTCCAGCGCCGCCAGTTCGCGAAAAAGCGTATCGTACTCCGCGTCACTGATGACGGGCGAGTCGAGGACATGGTAGCGGTAGAGGTGGTAATCGATCTCCTTGCGGAGCTGTTGAATGCGTTCTTCTACGTTCATGGACAAGCGGTTGCCTACTTAGGGCGCGGCCGAGGGAGAGAGAAAGTCGCCCACAACCCAGCCTTCTGTACCATTGCTCAGCCGGACACGCCACCACTGATACGCGCCGCCGGCCGTCGGTCCTTCCAGCACCAGGATAATCGCGTTCTCTCCGGCCACAGTGACCGGCTGGTTGCTTGTGCTCGGCCCATTACGCACCGTTACGCCCACGCCGCCCGTTTCTACCACCACGGCGTAGTAGCCCGCGGTTACCTGCGGCGGAGCCACGGCTACGTCTGGCGTGGGCACGGGCGTCGCCGTAGGCGCGGCGGTTGGCGCGGGAATGAAGACGGCCACCGTCGCCGTCGGCTGGGGCGCGGCGGTCAGGACGACGATCGTAGGGGCAATAGCGGCTGGCTCGTCCGGTGGGCGCGTCAGGAAAGCGCCTAGCGCTCCAAGCAATAGGGCGAGGCCGATGACCGTGGTGAGGGCGCCCAGCCCAACCCATCGCCAGGGAATGCGCCTCCGTCCATCGGCCGGGGTAGGCCATTGGGGAGAGGTTGTCATACGCTTCGCCCTCGCCGCTGAACGGGCACCGCTTCCATCATCAACATCGTCACGTCGTCGAATGCCGGAGCACCACCCTGCCAGCGATTGATGTCGGCCACGAGCACAGCTAAAGCCGCACGAGCGTCCAGAGCGTCGCCCTTATCAAAAGCCGCCCGGAGCCGCGCCGCTCCGTAGCTTTGGCCCGCGGCGTCCTGGGCATCGGTGACGCCGTCGCTGTAGAGCAGCAGCAAATCGCCCGGCTGGACCTCAACCGAGTGTTCTTGCAAGGTCAGATCTTCGATCATGCCCAGAAAGCGTCCATCGCCCGGCAACGGCGACAGCGTTTGGCCGGCCCGTCGCAGCAGTGGCCGCTCCTGGGCCGCCCGCACGTAGGTGAGGCGACCGCTGGGGCGGTGGAGCACACCGTAAAAGGCTGTCACGAAGGCGTCGAGAGCCGGGCCGTCGGCCGAGCGGCCGATTCCCATCAATCCGGCGTGGACCGCTTGGGTAACAGCCGCCGGCGATAGTGAGCGCTGCGCTTCCTGAAAGAACAGTGTGCGCGTGACGGCCATCAGCAGCGCCGCGTGCATGCCCTTGTCCGCCACATCGGCCAGCAGCAGCCCGACGTGCTCATCGTCCAGGGGTTGAACGTCGAACAGGTCGCCGCCTACGTGGCGCGCCGGAGCAAGATAGGCGGCAAATCGAAAGTCAGCGTAGGCGGGCATATCGGCCGGTAACAGGCGGCGCTGCATTTCAGCTGCCAGTTCGAGCTCGCGCTCTAGCCGCTCCTTTTCCACGAGTTCGGCCTGTGCGGCCTGGAGATTGACGTAAGCCTCGTGCAGCAAGGCATTCTTGGCCCGCAAGTCCTCAATTGCCAGCTGGTCAAGCTTGCGAAGGTTGGCCAGCACGCGACGGGTGATGTGCAGGGCTAGATCGGGGTCCCTCTGCAGAAGTTCGCGAAAGCTATCGGCGGTCAACTCCAGCACGGTCGTGTCGGCCAGCGTCTTCACCGAAGCCAGACGGGGGTTGTCGTCCAGCAAGGCCATTTCGCCGAACGACTGGCGCGCACCGAGCGTGTTTAGCACCTGCTCCGTGCCATCTTCCAGCCGGCGCGAAACCACGGCGCAGCCCGACTCGATGACGTAAAACGTTTGCTCCGACGCGCCCTGGTGGGTCAGCAATACCCCCGCCGGGTAGGTTCGCGATGCGGCAATCTCGCGCACGGTGGCGAGCATCAGATCGTCAAGTTGGGCAACGTCCGTGTCAGATGTGTGAATACTCATAGGGACCCTGTCCGGTAGGCGGCCGCCAGGCGGGGCGCGATCAGGCTATTTCCTGTTGAATGGCGTTCAGGAACTGCTCGGTTGACCATGTATTGACGACGTCGCCGGCTGTCGCCCAACCGCGCTGGGCAGTGGCCACGCCATAGGGGCGATTGCCAAACTCCTCCGCCCGGTGAGCGTCGGTATTGATGGCGATCTTCACGCCAGCAGTGATCGCCTGGCGCACGTGCACATCGCGCAGGTCGAGACGCGAGGGGTGGGCGTTCACTTCCAGGATAGTGCCGGTCGCCGCGGCGGCGGCGATGACCGCGTCCATATCCAGGTCGGCCCCGGCCCGATCGGGTAGCAAGCGACCGGTCGGGTGAGCGATCATGTCCACGTGGGGGTTGTTGATGGCATTGAGAACGCGCTGCGTGGTCTGTTCGCGGCTCTGGCTCAGACCGGTATGGAGGCTGGCGATGACGAAGTCCAGTTCGGCCAGCACTTCGTCCGGGTAGTCCAGCGCTCCGTCGGCGCGAATCTCCATCTCCGTGCCGTGCAGGATGCGGAAATCCGGCCCCAGGGCTTCATTGGCGGCGCGAATCTCCGCCGCCTGCGCGCGCAAACGCTCGACCGACAGGCCGTTGGCGATACCAAGGCTGACCGAGTGATCGGTGATGGCGATCAAGCGCAGGCCGCTGTCGCGAGCGGCGCGAGCCATCTCCAGAACGCTCAGCGTGCCGTCCGACCAGGTGGTATGCATATGGAGATCGCTGCGCAGGTCAGTCTCTTCAACGAGCACCGGCAGCTTGCCGGCCCGCGCCGCCTCGATCTCACCGCGATCCTCGCGCAGCCGCGGGGGGATAAACGGCAGGTCAAGCCGCCGATAGACCTCCTCCTCAGTGGCGCAGAGAATCTCCGGCCCACCATCGAGGGGCGTGAAAGCGTGCTCGTTCAGGCTAAGGCCGCGTTTCAGAGCCATCTCCCGCAGCTTAACGTTGTGCGCCTGGCTGCCGGTGAAATAGTTGAGCAGCGTGCCCCAGCGATCCACTGGCAGCACGCGCAGGTCGACGCCCAGCCCGTTGAGAAGGACGACATTGGTCTTTGTTGGCCCGCGCCCGGCGACCGCCTCGACGTTCTCCAACGCCGCGAAGCGATCCATGACCGCGTCGGGCGAGTCGGCGGCCACCAGCAGGTCAATGTCGCCGATAGTGTCACGCATCCGGCGCAGCGATCCGCCGACAGCCGAGCGGACGACGCCAGGCACGGCCGACAGTTCCACCAGCATAGCCTGGGCAATGGGCCAAGCCACGCCCAGCGGGATGCGGGCGTCGCCGTGGCGCGCCAGGGCCTCGATGCCGGCGACGATCTTGGCCTCCGACTTAGCGCCCATACCTGGCAGATCGCGCAGCTTGCCGTCCTTCGCCGCCACCGCCAGTTCGTCCAGCGTTGTCACCTTCAGGTTGTCATAGATCTGCTTGACGCGTTTGGGCCCAAGCCCCTCAACGCGCAGCATATCCACCAGACCGGGCGGAATCTCCCGCGCCAGTTTCTCATAGAACTCCAGCTTGCCGGTGGTCAGCATCTCCTCGATTTTCGCCGCCAGCGTGTCGCCGATGCCGGGGATGTCGGTCAGCTTGCCCTCCGCAAAGATGACGTTCACGTCGCGACCCAGCGCGTCGATGCTCTCGGCCGCCTTGCGGTAGGCCAGAATGCGATGAATCTGATCGCCGCGGATGGCGAGCATGTCGGCGACCCGGCTGAAGATGTCAACAACCTCGCGGTTTCTCATGGCGACCCATTATACCGCGAAACGGCCGCACGCACGCGGGCCGCAGTCGCAGCGATGACCTTCAAGGTGTGCTCGCCACAGCGTATTTCCGACCTTCGCCCCGGCCGCGATCTCGTCGCCTGCCACCAAAACGCCCCAACCTTGCCACTATTCGCGCCATTCGCTTGCGTTTTGGCCTCCGCATGTTATCCTTGTGCGCCTTATAGGACTCTTGGGTGAGTCCGGAGAAACGCAAGGAGTGAAAGAGATGAAGAAGAATCGTGGATTGTTGGTTCTAGGGATGCTTCTCATCGCTATCCTGGCCCTGGCCGCCTGTACTGCCCCCGGTGGTACAGTTCAGGAAGCGATTGAGAACGCTGCCCCCACCCTCCAGGCAGCAGTTGAAGAGGTCGCGCCGACCCTCGAGGCTGCGGCCACGGAACTGGCCCCGACGGTCGCTGCCGTTGTCGAGGAAGTCGCCCCAACGGTTGAGGCCGCGGCGACCGAGATGGCCGGCGGCGAAACTGCGGAGCCGTCGGGCGACCTGATGGTCGTCTCTGCTGACTGCGCCGCCGAAGGTTACACGGGTCTGTTCAAGGAGATCGCCGCCATCGACCCGATGACGGTTCAGTTCTCCATGTGCGCGCCCGACCCGGCGTTCCCGTCGAAGGCGGCCTTCTCGTCGTTTGCCATTCAGCCGTCGGAGTACCTTGAGTCCACCGGTGGCACGGGCGAACTGCTCGAGCGGCCCATCGGCACTGGCCCCTACATGATCAACCAGTGGAATCGCGGCGAAGAGCTGACCTTCACCAAGAATCCGAACTACTGGGGCGAGCCGGCTGTAGCCGACACGCTTGTGTTCCGTTGGCAGACCGAGTCGGCCGCGCGCCTGCTGGAGCTCCAGTCGGGCACGGTTGACGGCATCGACAACCCGGCCCCGGATGACTTCGCGACCATCGCCGCCGACTCGAACCTGCAATTGCTGGAGCGGCCGGCCCTCAACGTGTTCTACGTCGGCATGAACAACACCTACCCGCCGTTCGACGACGTGCGCGTCCGCCAGGCGATCGCCATGGGCATCGACCGGCAGCGCATCGTCGACAACTTCTACCCGGCGGGCTCCGAGGTGGCGAGCCACTTCACCCCGTGCTCCATCCCCGGCGGCTGCGAGGGCGAAGACTGGTACGAGTTCGATCCCGAGGCGGCGCGCGCCCTGCTGGCCGAGGCTGGCTATCCCGATGGCTTCGAGACCGAGATCGCCTACCGCGACGTGGTTCGTGGCTACCTGCCCGACCCCAACATCGTGGCCCAGGACATCCAGGCGCAGCTGGCCGAGAACCTCAACATCACGGCCAACATCAACGTCATGGAATCGGGCGCCTTCCTTGAGGCGGCCGACGCTGGCCAGCTGCAGGGCCTGCACCTGCTGGGCTGGGGCGCCGACTACCCCGACATGACCAACTTCGTTGACTACCACTTCGGCGCCGGCGCGTCGGACCAGTTCGGCGCGAAGTTCGACGACCTGACCGCCAAGCTGTCCGAGGCCGCCTCGCTGGCGACGAACGAGGAACGCGCCCCGCTCTACGCCGAAGCCAACGATCTGATCAAGCAGTACGTCCCGATGGTCCCCGTGGCCCACGGCGGTTCGGGCGTCGCTTATCTGGCTACCGTCCAGAACGCGCACGTCAGCCCGCTGGGCAATGAGTCCTTCGCCAAGATGGACCCGGGCAAGGACACCTTCGTCTGGATGCAGAACGCTGAGCCGATCAGCCTCTACTGCGCCGACGAGACCGACGGCGA
>CAZSOD010000007.1:33347-70020 GCA_964608255.1 uncultured Ardenticatenaceae bacterium | reverse complement strand
TCGCCCCACCCTTCACCGAGTGCGAGTTCGATATCATGTATAATGAGGGTATCTCCAGAACTGGCGATGTGCTTGATCTGGCTATCGAGCGCAATCTGGTAGACAAGCGCGGGGCCTACATTCGCTACGGTGACACGCTCCTGGGCCAGGGGCGAGAGAATGCCAAAGTGTTTTTGGCCGAGAATCGAAGCATGCTGGCCGACTTGGAGCACCAGATTCGCGCGGCCGCGGGACTTCCGCGCGACGCAGCCGCGTAAAACGATTACGCGTGGCGCGGCTTGGCTGCCGCGCCATTGAACGTTTGACAATTTTGGCCAACTGACGGCTTACTGCCACTGCTGATAGGCGCGCCGCTGTGAATGCGGCGCGTAGGGCAATAAGAGTCGATAAGGAACAAACCCAGTTAGCTGGTTGTGTAAGGACAAACTTGCGTACGGGATGCCTGCTGTTTGGGAGGAATAGCTTGTCCACCGGACGGGCCGCCGCGGTTGTTCCGCGGCCAACAGAAGACCATGGAGACTTGACGTTGCGCCCTGCCGGCCTGCCGCCCGGGCGCGCCTCGTCAAAATGAACCAGATCGCTCTGCCAACTGCAACGGAATCTGTCGCCGCCTGGCCTCATAGCAACTGCTAAGCGGGTTCCCCGTCCTATTGGGGCGGGTCTTTATTGACAATTGATCGCGAGAACTGCGACGCCCAACCCAAGCCGTGGCCCTGTAGCCACGGCTTTTTTGTTTTGTCTGGATGATGGGCACGATAACGTCACTCACAGTGCAAGTAAAGAACTCAGACCGCCTGAGCGTATTTGTCGATGGTGAGTTTGCCTGTGGCCTGGCGCTCGAAGTAGCGGCCGGCCTTCGCGTGGGTCAAACGATCACCCCGGCTGAGCTGGCGCAGCTCGAGCAGCGCGAGGACGTCTATCAGGCGCGGGAGCGCGCGCTGGGGCTTCTGGCGCGGCGGCCGCGCAGCTCGTCGGAAATCGCCCGTCATCTCCGCCGCCATCGACATGATGACGACGCCATACGCCTTGTAATTGACGACCTGACCGAAAAGGGACTGATCGACGACAATGCCTTCGCCGCCTTCTGGGTGGAACAACGCGAGACGTTCCGGCCGCGCAGCCGTCTGGCGCTGCGGCAGGAACTCAGCCAGAAGGGGCTGGAGCGCGAGGTCGTGTCCGAAGCGCTGAACAGCCTGGACGAGATCGACGCTGCAAGGCGGGTCGCGCACAAGCAAGCCAGACGCTGGAGCCAGTTGCCCGAAGAGGAGTGGCGCGCGAAGCTGACGCGCTATCTCCTGCGTCATGGTTATCCCTACGACATCGTTAACGAGGTCGTCGGCGAGACCTGGCTTGCTTTTAATACTGAAACGGACGAATGAAGGAGACACCATTATGGAGCTATGGATTGGCCTCATTATAGGCATCCTGGTGGGCGCCATTGCCGCGGCGCTCGTCACGCGGGCCGTGATGCGGCCCAAAGTTGACGCGCTCATCGCCACCACCGAGGCGGAACTGGCGGAAAAACGCCTGGCGGCCGAGCGCGAAGCCGAACACATCCTTCGCGTTTCGCGCGAAGAGGCGCAGGACATCAGAACCGAGGCCGAAAAGGCTATCGAACGCCGCTATCAAGACCTGGCCCGCGCCGAGGAGCGCGTTGACCGCCGCAGTGCCAATCAGGACGCCCAGGCGAAGAAACTCGAACTGCGCGAACAGGTGTTGAACAAGAGGCAGAGCAAGATCGACAAGCGCCAGAACGAACTGGCCGAGACCGAGGAATTGCACCGCCAGAAGCTGGAAGAGATCGCCGCCATGACCACGGACGAGGCGCGCGCCGTCCTCTTGCAGCAGGTGGAAAAGGAAGCGCAGCAAGACCTGGCGCGCACGATGCGCGAGATCGACAACCGGGCCAAGGAAACGGCCGAAGATCAGGCGCGCAAGATCATTGCCCTGGCCATCCAGCGCCTGGCGAGCGACCAGGTGGCGGAAATGGTCGTGTCTACCGTGCCGCTGCCCAGCGACGAGATGAAGGGGCGCATCATCGGCCGCAACGGTCGCAATATTCGCGCCTTCGAGCAGGCCGCCGGCGTCGATATCATCGTCGACGACACGCCGGAAGCGGTAACCGTGTCAAGTTTCGACCCGGTGCGGCGCGAGGTAGCGCGCCGCGCGCTGGCGAAATTGATTACTGACGGCCGCATCCACCCGGCCCGGATCGAGAAGCTAATTACCGACGCGCAGGAAGAGGTAGAGCGCGACATTAAGGAAGCGGGGGAGCAGGCAGCTTATGAGGCCAACGTCCACGGCTTGCACCCGGAGATTCTCAAGACGCTTGGGCGGCTGAAGTACCGTACGTCCTATGGCCAGAATCAGCTGCAGCACGCCGTCGAGGCCTCCCACCTGGCCGCTATTCTGGCTGCCGAACTGGGGGCCAATATCGAAACGGCCAAGATGGGCGCGCTGCTCCACGACCTGGGCAAGGCAATGGACCACGACCAGGAAGGTACGCACGCCATGATCGGCGCCGAGTTCGCCAAGCGCTTCAAAGTTCCGGCCCTCGTCGTCAACGCCATTGCCTCCCACCATCACGAGGTGGAGCAGGAGTCTCTGGAGGCGATTATCGTGGAGTCGGCCGACGCTATTTCCGGCGCGCGGCCCGGCGCGCGGCGCGAGAATCTGGAGAACTACATCAAGCGCGTGCGCACGCTGGAGGAGATCGCTACATCCTTCCCCGGCGTCGAGAGCGCCTATGCGCTGCAAGCCGGGCGCGAGATCCGCATCCTCGTCAAGCCAAACCAGATCGATGACCTGGCCGCCGTCCGGCTGTCCAAGGAGATTTCCAAGAACATCGAGGACAGCATGCAGTATCCGGGCCAGATTCAGGTCACGGTGATCCGCGAGACGCGGGCGGTAGGGTTCGCCAAGTAGTTGGGAACGCGCGGTAGAAGCGCGGGAGCGGGGGAGCAGGGGTGATCAGATCACCCCTGCTCCCCCGCTCCCCTGCATTCCAGGAGGCATTCATGACCATCACCACCGTCTCCGTTATCGGCTCCGGCACGATGGGTCGGGGCATCGCCCATTCGGCCGCGCTGGCAGGCTACTGGGTCATCCTCTACGACCTGACCGAGGAAATCGTCGAAAAGGGTGTCCGCACGATCCGCCATGCGATCGACGAAGGCGTGCGGCGGGGCAAGACTGAACCGGCTGCGGCCGAGCGAGCCAGGGCGGCGCTGACGGCGACAACCGACTTGGCCGAGGCAGCGCGGGCCGATCTGGTCATCGAGGCCGTGCCCGAAGACCTGGAACTGAAGCGCAAGGTCTTCGGCCGCCTCGACGCCACGGCCGCGCCCCACACTCTCCTCGCCAGTAACACCAGTAGTCTCAGCATCAGCGCCATCGCCGCCGCGACCCACCGCCCCGACCGCGTCCTGGGCTTGCACTACTTCAACCCCGCCCACCTGATGCAATTGGTGGAGATCATCCGCGGCGACCGGACGAGCGACAATACTGTCGCCATCGCCCGCGGTTTCGTGGAGCGGCTGGGGAAAGAGCCCGTGCTGTGCCAGGACTCGCCAGGATTTATCGCCAACCGGGTCGCCCGGCCTTTCTATGGGGAGGCGTTCCGGCTATTGGGCGAGAACGCGGCCGACCACGAGACCATCGATCGGCTCATGCGCTCCCTGGGCTTCCGGATGGGCCCGTTCGAGTTGCTCGACCTCATCGGCCTCGACGTGAACCTGGCCGTCACCAGGTCGGTTTACGACGCCTACTTTCAGGACCCCAAGTATCGCCCGCACCCCATCCAGCAGCGCATGGTCGACAGCGGCCGCCTCGGCCGCAAGAGCGGGCGGGGGTTCTACAGTTACGAGTGACGAGCGACGAGGGAAGCGCGACAAACCGCGAACGACCGACACTGTCAACTGACAACTACTACTGATAGCGCACCCGCAACACGATATCCTGCGGGTAGTTGCCGAACTGGCGGCCGAAAATGTTAATGCCCCCGACGTAGCGCGCGTTGGGCTTGACGCCAATGCGCATGGTAAAAGATGGACTGCCGGCGAGGTTCAGATCGCCGAGAGCCACATCACTAATGCGCTGGCCATCGATGTAGCTGCCACTCGCGCTGATCGTCCACACCTTCAGCAACCCGTACTGCGAGTTCCAGTTCTCCCACCAGTCCGGTGTCAGCAGGCCGTGCTGGCCACCGAAATCGCTGGGGCTGGTCCAGGTGCCTACCTCCACGTTGTTGAGCCACATCGTAATATCTGACGGCCAATCCTCATGGTGCAATGGAGCCTCCGAACACAATTCGAGGCTAAGGGACACACTCTCGACCACGGCGCGAGGTGGCAGCCGGTTGGGGAAGCGGTACTCGACGAAGCCCGCATGAAACCACAACAATTGGGCGTTAACCCTCTCCGGCTCAAAGAAGGAAGTCGGATCGTCGAAAAGGCCAATAATGCCGCCGCTGCCCGCCAGGCCGCAGGTCGGCATTACCTGGCAGTCAACAAATGCCCCGATGGGCATGGAAATCTCGATACGTTGCTCGGCCGCGTCGTCGCCGCGGGCCAGCTCCATCACCATCACGTCATAAGCGCGCGCGCAGACTTTCTGCAAACCGCGCGTAGCGGGTCGCAACTCGGTATTGATCAGTCCCGCTTGCTCCAGGATGCCCACGTGGAGGGTAGCCGTCGAGGCCGGCAGGTCGAGGGCCAAACCAATCTCGCTAATATTGAGAACCTGCGAACTTAATAGTTCCAGGATACGCAGGCGCGTGGTGGACGCGAGTGCCTTTAGAACCAGTTCAGAATCGCCGCGACTGTGAAGATCGACATGCAAGACCCGGCCACGCGGTACTGCGAGTATCTCGGCCACTTTCTTGCCCCTCTTGTTGCTGTCAGGAATCTGCCCATTCTAGCATATTAAGCTGCGACAGTGAAGCGGCGTCCGATCAAGAACCGTCAATTGACCCGCTTGACGGTACCAATTGCCCGCCGGTAGTGCTTGACAGAGCGCACTTATTGATGATAACCTATTTTATAACAGTATCAACTGCAACAAAGAACCCCACGTCGCCGCACCGTTGATCTGATGCCTATCAGAGGGAGGTGGTGCAACGATTCATCCAGTTGTTCAAAACATCTGACTCAAGCGGCCAGTAGTCCCTTGGCGTTTTGGCAATCACGAGAGGTAAGGAGAAGCAACTGATGAAGGGAAAGCGTCGTTGGATGCTCGCAATTGTAGGCATGCTGCTGGCCTTCGGGCTGGCGGCCTGTGGTGGGGGTGGCAGCGACAATACAGCCGCCGAACCCGGAGCTGCTGACAACACCGCCGTCGATAACACCGCCGCCGATAACACCGCCGAACAACCGGTCGCAACCGAAGCTCCGGCCGAAGACATGGCAACAGCCGAAAGCGGCGATACCGCCGCCTGCGGCCCGGTCGAACTCCAGTACTGGAACCCCTTTACCGGCCCCGACGGTCCGTTTATGGGTGAGCTGGTCGATGCCTTTAATGCCTCCCAGGACAACGTAACCGTCACCATGACAACCCAGAGCGAGTACTATACTCAGCTCTCCACCGCCGCCGCTTCGAACACCCTGCCCGACGTCGCCATTGTCCATGCCGATCAGGTAGCGACCCAGGCCTTCCGCAACGTCTTGCGACCCATTGACGACGTCGTCACCGCGGCGGGCATCGAGGGGTCGAATTTCCCCGAGGAAGTGTGGAACGCCGGCCAGGTGGGCGACCATCGCTATTCCATCCCGCTGGACATCCACCCGATGACCATGTTCTACAACGCTGATTTGCTGTCGGCCGCCGGTTTCGACGCCGCGCCGACCACCGGCGAAGAGTTCGCCGCCGTGGCCGACGCCGTCACCGACGGCACGAACAACGGCTTCATGATCACCTCCGGCTTCCCGATCCGCCAGATCTTCGAGATGCTGCTGTACCAGTATGGCGGCACGTCCTTCAACGAGGATGGTACTGAGGCGGCGTGGAACAGTGACGCGGGCGCGCAGGCCATGAACTGGCTGCTGGACGCCCAGGAGAAGTGGTCGCAGCCCAATCTGGAAGTGGACGCCGAACTCAACGCCTTCAAGGGCGGCACGGTCGGCCTGATCTGGAACGGCATCTGGCAGACGACCAACGTCACCGGCTCCGGTGTGGAGTTCGATGGCCGGGCGACCGCCGTGCCGCAGATCGGTCCGCAGATGGCCGTTTGGGCTGGTTCGCACCAGCTGACCCTGCCGACGCAGGCCGAGGTGGACCCCTGCAAAGACGCCGGCGCAGCCCAGTTCATCAGCTACCTGCTGGACAACTCGGTGACTTGGGCCCAGGCGGGGCAGTTGCCCGCCAATAATGCCGTTCGCGCCAGCGATGAGTTCATGGCCATCGAGCCGCAGGCGTCCATCGCCACCGTGGCCGACTCCGTGTTCTTCCCGCCGTCGGTGCCCGGCATCACCGACGCCTACGCCCCGCTCGACGAGGCGGTCGCGGCCCTGATGGCCGGCACGGCTACCGATGTTCAAGCCTCGCTTGACGACGCAGCCAACCGCGCCAACCAGATTCTGGCCGAGAACCGCGACAACTACGGCGAAATGCCGTAGGTCGCGAGCTAACGCGCGGCAGAAACGGGCAAGTCGTGTTTGGCTTGCTCGTTTCTGCCACGACTCATCGATACCCGCCCTGTACCGTTCGTCTTCGCGACCCTGGAGTCCAAGACAGGAGGAGTCGTATGGCAGCAACAGCGACCCGCGCGACCCAACAGGCAACCCGGCGGCGTTTGCAGCGGCGCACGGGCAACATGCTGATCCCCTACCTGTTCATCGCGCCTCATTTCATCTTCTTCCTCGTTTTCGTGGCCTATCCGTTCTTCTACGGCCTCTACACCAGCTTCTTCAAGTACGACTTCCTGCGGCCGCAAGCGAAACAGTTCGTGCTTCTAGATAACTACGCGAAGCTATTCACGCCTGGTAGCGTGCAATTTCCTGTCTTCTGGAATGCTCTCGGCAATACGTTGGAATTCGTTCTCTATAGCGTCTTGCCCCTGGTCGCCATCCCCCTGCTGTTGGCCGTATTGCTCAATACCCGCGTGCCGGGGAAGAACTTCTTTCGCGGTCTCTACTTTGCCCCCTGGGTGCTGTCCTCGGCCGTTGTCGGCTTGCTCGGCTTCTGGATCTTTCAGAGTCAGGGTGGCCTGATCAGCTACTACCTGGTTCAGCTCGGTCTCACCCCGCCCCGCTGGCTCTCTACCATGCCCTGGGCGTGGGTGTCCATCGTTCTTATGACCATCTGGTGGACGCTGGGTTTCAATATGATCATCCTGCTAGCGGCCTTGCAGGATATTCCCCGCCACCTCTACGAGTCGGCCTCGCTCGACGGGGCGAGCAACTGGCGGCAGTTCGTGTCTATCACGCTGCCCATCCTGCGGCCGGTACTGGTGTTCGTCATCATCATCACCATCATCGCCTCCTTCAACCTGTTCGCCCAACCGTTTTTCATGACCGGCGGCGGTCCCGCCCAAGCGGGCGGGGGCGGCGCCACCGAGCCGGTGATGCTGCGCATTTACCGTGAAGGCTTCGAGCGCAATCAACTCGGCATGGCCGCGGCCATGTCGTTTATCGTGGCGACGATCATGATCGTCTTTTCCTACACAAACTTCCGGCTGTTCCGCACGCGCGACTAGACGAGAGGTCAAGACAATGGCAACCGTAACCCCCACACCCATGACCCCAGGCGGCGGTGGCATGCGGCGCAGGCGGCTGCTCAGCAACGCGCTGCTGCTCATTCTGCTGATTTTCATCGGTCTCCTCATCCTGATCCCGCTCATCTGGATGCTGTCCACCTCGCTCAAGCCCAAGTCACAGTGGTTTCTGCCCGAAGTCCACTGGATTCCCAAGACCTTTACCTGGGAAAACTACACCAAGATCCTTAATAACGACACGCTGCCCATTGTGCGCTGGTTTGCCAACAGTCTGCTCCTGTCAGGGACGATCACCTTGCTGGTGCTGATTGTCGATTCGCTGGCAGCCTATGCCTACGCCCGGCTGGAGTTTCGCGGCCGCCGCCTCCTGTTCGCGCTATTGTTGGCGACGCTGTTCCTGCCCGGCATCATGTTCCTCGTACCCAACTTCCTGACCGTGGCTCGGCTCGGCTGGCTGAATAACTACCTGGGCGTCATTACCCCGGCGCTGGCTGGCGTCTTCGGTGTCTTTTTCATGCGCCAGTTCTTCGAGTCGCTGCCCAAAGAGCTGGAGGAGGCGGCCCAGATCGATGGGGCGACACAGTTCCAGACGTTTACAAAAGTCGCCCTGCCGCTGGCCAAGCCCGCCCTGGCGACTTTGGGCATCATTACCTTCCTGGGCGCGTGGAATGATTTCCTGTGGCCACTGCTCATCTTGAAGGACCGCATGCTGCTGACGCTGCCGCCCGGCTTGCGCACGCTGCAAGGGGCCTACACGTCTGAGTACGGCCAGATGATGGCCGGGGCGGCCATCACTGCCGTGCCCATCCTTCTCCTCTACATCCTGCTGCAGCGCTACATCGTCGAGAGCGTGCAGACGACTGGCTTAAAAGGATAACGCGGCCCATGAAAACACGACTTGCCTGGCTGCTAGCCGGCTTGTTTCTGCTGCTTGCCGCCTGCCGGCCCGCGCCGGGAAACAACGTTAACCCCGCCACTCCGGCTACTGCTGGCGCGCCGCCGGCCGCTGTGACGACGGCCGCGGAGGCGACGGCCCCGACGGTCGAGGGCGAAACCTTCCAGAACCCCGTCCTGCGCCGCGACTTCGCCGACCCCGGCATTATCCTCGTCGGTAGTACCTACTATGCCTACTCGACCAACGCGACCAGCCGCAATGTACCGCTGGCGACCTCAACCGACCTTGTTCACTGGGACTACCAGGCTGATGCCATGCCGTCACTGCCCGCGTGGGCGCAACTGGGCGGCAGCTATGTCTGGGCGCCAGAGGTGATTGAGATCGACGGCCATTACAACCTCTACTTCACCGCGCGCGACAAGGAGGCCGATCGACAATGCGTCGGCGTGGCCGTCAGCGACAAGCCAGAGGGTAAGTTCCGGTCGGCAGGCGACATGCCGCTCGTCTGTCAGGTCGAAGAAGGCGGCACGATCGACGCAAGTCCCTTTCGCGATGCCGACGGCACGCTTTACCTTTACTTCAAGAACGACGGCAACTGCTGCAATATTGCCACTTATATCTACGTGCAGGAAATGAGCCCTGATGGCCTAAGCCTGGTAGGCGAGCCGACGCGGCTGGTGCGCAACGACCGCGCCTGGGAAGGGCGCGTCATCGAAGCGCCGACGATGTGGCTGCACGATGGCGAGTACTACCTTTTCTTCTCGGCCAACGATTACGCTGGCCCGCCTTACGCCGTTGGGTATGCTCGTTGCGAATCGCCCGCCGGGCCGTGCGAGGACGCGCCCGAAAACCCTATCCTTCAGAGCGTGCTCGGGGGCGAGACGCCGGTCATTGGCCCCGGCCACCAGACCATCATCACCGACGACGACGGCGAGTTGTGGCTGGTTTACCACGCCTGGCAGGTCACGTCGTCGGGTACGCGCGGCGGCTCGCGCTATCTGTGGCTCGACCGCTTGACGTGGGAGGGCGACACGCCACGCGTCCTTGGCCCCACTGTGGCGCCGCAGCCTATTCCCTAGACCTGTTTTTGATGGGTGCGCGGACTCCACGGCTCTTCTCGCACAAGAAATCTGTGGCATCCGTGTTACTGAGGTTCCTCACTATCAAGCGAACCCACCATGACCGGCCGCGACGACTATCTCAACCCCGTCTACCCGCGCGACTTCCCCGATCCGTTCGTCTTGAAGCACTGCGGTGAATATTGGGCCTACTGCACCGGCTACCAGGCCGATGGCCGCGTCTTCGGCGTCATGCGCTCGCGCGACCTCGTCCACTGGCGGGAGATCGGGGGGGCGATGGACCCGCTGCCCGGTGAATACCCCTGCTATTGGGCGCCGGAAGTGACCTACGACGACGGCCGCTTCTACCTCTACTACAGCGTTGGCGACGAAGCAACCATGCACATTCGCGTGGCGACGGCCGATGACCCCGCCGGCCCGTTTATCGACCAGGGTGCGCGGCTGACACGGGAGCCGTTCGCCATCGATGCTCACGTCTTCACGGCTCCCGACGGGCGGCGCCTCCTTTTCTACGCCACCGATTTTCTGGAACATGAGCGCATCGGCACGGGCACGGTCGTCGACCAATTGCGCGACCCGTTCACCCTGGCCGGCCGCCCGCGCCCGGTCAGCCGCCCGCGTCACGACTGGCAGATCTATGACCCGCAGCGGGCGGAGAAGGGCGGCGTGCGCTGGCACACGATCGAAGGCCCGTTCGTGCTAGCGCGAAAGGGCGTTTACTACCAGATGTTCAGCGGCGGCAACTGGCAAAACCCCAGCTATGGCGTCAGCTACGCCACCACCCGCAACCTGGACGAGCCGGGCGAGTGGGACCAGCTTTGTGATGGCGAACAGGTGCTGCCCATCCTGCGCACCATCCCCGGCCAGGTCATCGGCCCTGGCCACAACTCTGTCGTGCGCGGGCCGGACAACCGCCAGCTCTATTGCGTCTACCATCGCTGGGGCGAAGGCAACGGCCGCCAGCTCGCCATCGACCCGCTCGACTGGGCCGGCGACCGCCTGCTCGTCCTCGGACCAAGCTACACGCCCCAGACCGCCCCAAACCGGCCAACCTGGGCGGACTTCTTCGACGGGCCTAAATTGAGCACGCTCTGGATAGCGCGCGGCGCGTGGCGCGTGGCCCATGGCGTAGCCACGGCCGAGCCGGACGGCGAGGACACGGCCGCCCTGTCGCTGGCGATAGGTGACGTGCCCTTTATGGTTGAGGTTAGCGGGCGGGCCGCGACCGCGGGCAAGGGCGGCTACGGGCTGAGCCTGCGCCGCGGCGGCAGTGATTTGCTGCGCCTCCAGCTTTCGGCATCCGGCGCGAGGCTGCTGGGGCCTGATGGCGCGACCGAGGCGCTGCCGCTGCCGCCCGGCTTCCGCGCTGACGCGTTTCACCTGCTGCGGGTCGAATGGGACAGCGGCCGCGTCGTTATCAGCGTGGATGAGCGCCCCGCGCTGACGCGCGAGCTGGCCGCTGTGCCGGCCGAAATCGCCCTGTTCGCCGCGGGACAACCGGCGGCGTTTGCCGGCTTTGGCCTAACCATCGGCTGGCAGGACGACTTCGACGCCGGAGATGGGCAGCCCGGCCGGGCGTGGACAGGCGACCGCGACCGCTGGGCTGTTCGGGGGCAGGAATTGGTCTTTGAT
This sequence comes from uncultured Ardenticatenaceae bacterium, assembly GCA_964608255.1. GTDB lineage: Bacteria > Chloroflexota > Anaerolineae > Promineifilales > Promineifilaceae > Promineifilum. The sequence goes on along the minus strand of CAZSOD010000007.1, from coordinate 58,706 downwards.
GGCCCGGGCGAGGGTCGCCTGTGGCGCGGCCCGCGTCTTCGCGCCTACGAACTGGTAATCGGCGCCCGGCTGCATAACGAGGACGGCGCATACGGCATTGCCGCGGCCATCGCCGCGGACGGCGGCGGGCCGCTGCTCGTGGTGGAACGCGTTGTTGAAGGGTGGCGGCTTCGAGTTCGAGACGGCGACGCCATCCACGATTTTCAGTTGCCGCCGGCGTTTGATCCAACGGTTTATCAGCATTTCCGCCTGCGTAAGGACGCCGGCCGCCTCAGTGTCTATTGGGAGGCGCGCGAGATCGCCATCCTGACTGTGAGCGAGACGGCGACGGAGGTAGGTCTCTATGCGCGCGGAGCGGCGGCCTTCGACATGGCGCGACTGACCGCGCTCAACGAAGACGAATCCATAGCTGACATAGCTTCACAGGTTCGACTCTGAGAAATCTGCGTAATCTGGGCAACCTCTAATGACTCGCCATCAATCAGGAGACAGTGTGAATCACAACGAAGACTTCCTCTGGGCCGTCGGCATCGAGAACACGTTCATTCCCCAAGAGGCGCGCGGGCTGCGACCGCTGGAGGAGTACGAACTCACCCAACACTACCAGCAGTGGCGCGAAGATATCGACCGTGCCGCCAGCCTGGGCGTCAGAGCCATTCGCTGGGGCATCCCCTGGTATCGCGTTAGCCCGCGACCCGGCGAGTACAACTGGGCGTGGATAGATGAGGTGCTGGACTACCTCGTCGTCCAGAAGGGCATCCAACCCATCATCGACCTGGTGCATTATGGCACGCCGCTCTGGCTGGAAGGGTCGTTTCTGCACCCCGACTATCCCGCCTTCGTGGCCGACTATGCCTATGCCGTGGCCGAGCGCTATGGCGATCTCGTGCGCTATTACACACCGTTGAATGAGCCAGGTGTCAATGCCGATTACGCCGGGCGGCGCGGCGAATGGCCCCCCTACCTGAAGGGCGATGCCGGCTACGTCGCCACGCTGCTACCCATCGTGCGCGGCATGGCCCTGACCACCGAGGCTGTCCGCGCTGCCGACCCCGACGCCGTTTTCGTCCAGGTGGAGGCCGTCGGCTGGCACTGGACGCGCAACCCGCGCCTGCAATCGGCTGTCGACGAGCGAATCGTCCGCAGCTTCCTGCCCTTCGATCTGTTCACCGGCCGCGTGGACGCCGACCATCCCTGTTACCCCATGCTACTCAAGAGTGGGGCGACGGAAGGGCAATTGGCCTGGCTGCGCGCGCACCCGACGCCGGTTGACGTGCTGGGTATCAACCTTTATCCCTGGTGCGGCGGCCGCTGGGTGTGGTGGTCGCGGCGGCGGCTGGGCAAGCTCAATGGCGGCCATCTGGCTGACTTGCTCCGCTACGCCTGGAACCGCTATCGCTTGCCGCTGATGATCACCGAAACCAGCGCGCGCAGCGACGTGGACGGCCGCGCCCGGTGGATGGATGACACGATCGCCTCCGTCGCCGCCGTCCGCGCCGAGGGCATTCCGGTGGTGGGCTACACCTGGTTCCCAATGATGACCATGGTTGACTGGAAGTATCGTCTTGCGTCCGGCACGGTGCAGAAGTACCTGCTCCATCTGGGTCTGTGGGACTCGGCCTATGACGCTTCGGGCGTCTTGCAACGGCACCCAACGCCGTTGGTAGATCGCTACCGCCACTACGTGGGCCAGGGCGCACCGGCCCGCCGGCTCGACACGGACGTGTCCGGTGGCACTTTCACGCCCGCGGCCGCTTAGCGCTTCGTCTGTCGTTTTGCGCTTCAGTGCGTTCTAGTCGCGTCAGAGCGCGGAACTGCGAACGCCGTCTAGCCGTGTCCCACAACCGGATGCGGCCGGTAAGGTTCCTCCAGGGCAGCGATGTCCTCGGCCGACAGCCTGATGTCCGCCGCCCGGACCGCCTCCTCCAATTGGTACATCTTGCTTGCCCCGATGATGGGCGCGGTCACGCCGGGCTTGTGCAGCAGCCAGGCCAGGGCTATCTGCGCGGGGGTTGCGTCATCGTGGCGCGCCGCGACCTCCATCAACCGGTCGACCACGGCGTAGTCGTCGTCGCGGTAATAGCTGTTGTGCGCAATGGTGTCTGTGCGCGCGCGCAGTGTATCGCCCTTGGTCTCGCGCGGGCGCCGGCCGGTCAGGAAGCCGCGCGCCAGCGGGCTCCAGGGGATGATGCCGACACCCTGGTCGCGACAGAGCGGCAGCATCTCGCGCTCCTCCTCCCGATAGACGAGGTTCAGATGGTTTTGCATAGACACAAAGCGCGTCCAGCCGTGTAAGTCGGCGGCGTGTTGCGCTTTGGCAAACTGCCAGGCAAACATGCTCGACGCGCCGATGTAGAGCGCCTTGCCCGCCCTCACTACGTCGTGCAGCGCATCCATCGTTTCCTCAATTGGCACCGCGCTGTCGTAGCGGTGAATCTGGTAAAGATCGACGTAATCCATACCCAGCCGGCGCAGAGAGGCGTCGATGCTCTCCATGATGTGCTTGCGCGACAGGCCGCCGCCGTTCGGCCCCTTACCGATCGGAAAGTAGACCTTCGTGGCCACAACGACTTCATCCCGTCGGGCGAAGTCGCGCAGCGCGCGCCCCGTGACCTCTTCGCTGACACCAAGCGAGTACATATCGGCCGTGTCGAAAAAGTTGACGCCCAACTCCAGCGCCCGCTGCACAAAAGGGCGGCTGTCCTCTTCGGGCAAGACCCACTCTCGCCACGCTGGCGTGCCATAGGTCATCATCCCCAGACAGATGCGCGAAACCTTGAGGCCAGAGCGGCCGAGATTGACATATTCCATGATTTACACCCTCCGCTAGTCAATGCGTTAGCGTCTATTGTGCCCTGCCGGCCCGGCATACGCCAGCAGGCCAGGGTTCACGCCGGCGCGCCGCTTCCTGACAAATCCGCGCCACGTCGCTCCTTTCCTGCTATAATGCCTCTCCTATGGAGCAAGATACCCGTAAGGGAAGCTGGCACCTCTGGGTAGGGTTGCTCGTCGGGCTGGTTAGCCTGGCGGCGGTGTTCCTCTTCTACGCCAAACCGGCCGAAATCGTGGACAATCTGCGCCACGTTCACCCCAGCTATTTGTTGCTGGGGGCGCTCGGTATCGTCCTCTTTCTCTTGATCCGCGCTGTCCGCTGGCGCTTTATGTTGACCAGCGAGCGCGGCGACGCGCCGCCACTCGACCATGTTTTCCACATCCAGAACATCGGCTATATGCTGACCCAATTGCTGCCCTTGCGGCTGGGCGACGTGGGCCGGGCCATTCTCATCGGCAACGTGCCGCCGGTGACGATTGCCCAGGGTATCTCGACGATGGTCGTCGAGCGCTTGCTGGATATGCTGTTCATCGTCGTCTTGTTGCCGTTCACGCTCTCTGGCCTGACAGCGCTGCCGGCGTGGATGAGGTCGTTTGCGCTATTCTCCGGCTTTGCAGCCATTGCGGGCATCATCGCCCTGATCGTCGCCGCCAACCAGCGGCCGCGCGCCGTGGGTTTCGCCGATTGGCTCCTGGGCCGGCGCTGGCTACGCTTTCTCGATCGCGCGGCCTGGGTACGCCGCGTCGATGAGTTGCTCCTGGGCCTGCGCAGTCTCACCAGCCTGCGCGACGGCGCGCTCCTGCTCGTTCTCAGCGTCGTCGTCTGGTTGCCCGTCTTGCTGGCCTATTACTTCATTATGCGCGCCGTCGGGCTGGAGCCGACGTGGACGATGACAGGCTTCGTCGTCTGCGCCGCGGCTTTCAGCGTAGCCGTGCCGTCCACACCGGGGCAAATCGGGCCGTTCCACTTCGCAGTCATCACGGCTCTCCAGCTATATGACCAGCCGGCGGCAGCCTCGGCCAGCTTTGCCTTCCTGTACCACATTGTGAACATCGTCGTCATGGTTATCTTCGGGTTGATCGGCATTGCCGGCACCGGCGTCACCTTCCGCCACGTGGTGCAGTCGGCGCAGGCGTTCGTCGCCCGCCAGCGCAGTGAGTCGGCGTCATGAGCCGGGCAACGGGCAAAGGTGTATAAGAAAGCAACCTCGGAACACGCGGATTCTCCGGCGTTGGACGCGCAGACGTCCGCCCAATCTGCGGTTTCCGTGCTCGATACGCTATGAAGATTCTGGAAGTTCTGACTTACTACCGGCCCTGGGTGAGCGGCCTGACCATCTACGTGGAGCGTCTTAGTCGGGCGCTCGTCGACCAGGGCCATGACGTGACGGTTCTCACCTCGCAGTATGATCCGAACCTGCCGCGCTACGATGTGATGGCCGGCGTCAAGATCGTCCGCATCCCCGTCGCTCTGCGTGTCAGCAAAGGGGTGCTTATGCCCGACTTCGGGCCGATGGCCTGGCGCCTGGCGCGAGGCGTGGACGTGCTTCACCTCCACCTGCCGCAGTTCGACGCCCCGGGATTGGCCTGGCGCGGCCGTCTGCTGCGCAAGCCGGTCGTGCTGACCTATCACTGTGATCTCCAGTTGCCGGTCGGGGCATTCAACCGGCTCGTCGACCAGGTGGTGCAGCTCCAGAACAACACGGCGGGACGCCTTGCCGACGCCGTGGTGACCTATACCCGTGACTACGCTATCCATTCACCTTACCTGTCGCAGTTCGTCGACAACAAGTTAGCCATTATCCCGCCGCCCATTGCCCTCGCCCCGGCTGATGTCCAGGCCGTTGCCGCTTTCCGCGAGAAGCACGCCCTTGGCGATCGGCCGATCATCGGTATCTCCGCCCGCCTGGCCGCGGAGAAAGGCATCGAGGTACTGCTAAAGGCTCTGCCGCGAGTTTTGGAGGCCTTCCCCGACGCGCTGGTGCTCCATGCTGGACCCTATCAGGGCATCATCGGCGAAGAGGCATATGCCGCTCGTCTCGCGCCGCTGTTCGAACAGTACGCGGCACATTACCGCTTGCTGGGCACGCTGGGCGGTGCGGAATTAACCGCCTTTTACCGCAATCTCGACGTGCTCTGCATTTGCAGCCTCAACAGCACGGAGAGTTTCGGCCTGGTGCAGATCGAGGCTATGCGCAATGGCGTGCCCGTGGCGGCCTGCAACCTGCCCGGCGTGCGCCAGCCGGTAACGATGACGGGCATGGGTGAAGTGACGGAGGTTGGCGACGAGACCGCACTGGCCGAGGCGATTATCCGCATCCTGGGCAACCGCGACGCCTACCGCCGTGATGCCAGCCTGATCAGCGAATGCTTTGCCCCGCAGCAGACCGCGGCCGAGTACGTCCGCCTCTTCGAAGAACTGCGCCACGGCCGCCGTCCCCGCGAGACGGTTGAGCCGGCGGCTTATGAACGGCTGCGGGTGATGGGCCAGGAACAGGCCTCGATAACCGGCCGCTGACCACCGACCGCGGACAACAGACCACAGACCGCCCGATAAAGGGGATCAGGCTCCAGGCTCACCGACGGACGACTAACTGACCACTACCACCCGTGACCACCGACGACCAAACAGTGACTACCGACGATCTTCTCTGGCAACACCTCAAGACGTTGCCCGCTTTTCGCGCGCTATTACGCGCCGTCGAAGCCCGCTTCTACCCTTACATCCCTTTGCCCGAGCCCACCCTCGACGTTGGCTGCGGTGACGGGAACTTTACCGAATTGACCTTCCCGAACCGCACGATCACCGCGGGCATTGACCCGTGGTGGGGGCCGCTGCGCAAGGCGGTGCGAACCGGCAAGTATGGCTTGCCCGTTCGCGCAATGGGCGATTATCTGCCCTTCCCCGACGCCTCTTTCGCCAGCGCCTATAGCAACTCGGTGCTGGAACACATCCCGGATTTACAGCCGGTGCTCAACGAGGTGAGCCGCGTCCTGCGGCCGGGCGCGCGCTTTGTCATTACGACGCCGAGCCACCTCTTTACCGAGTATCTCGGCGGGGCGGCGCTCTTCGAGCGCCTGCGTCTGGGGGGGCTGGCGAATCGCTACCGGCGCTTCTTCAACTTCATCTCCCGCCATGCCCATACCGACTCGCCTGAGATGTGGGCGGCGCGGCTGGGGCGAGCCGGCTTCGCCATTGAGCGCTGGCAGTACTACTTCTCGCGCGGGGCGCTGCGAACGCTGGAAATCGGCCATGCCCAGGGGGTGCCCTCGGCCCTCCTGCACGCCCTCACCGGCCACTGGATCATCGCCCCGTGGCGAAGTAGCCTGGGGCCGACCGAACGTTGGGTTAGACCGTTTTACGAAGAGGAAGCCTCCCTGGACGGGGGAGCCTATCTGCTGCTAGTTGCGCGGAAGCTCGCGGCGCATCCCATTGAGGCGTCGCTGCCCGCGCCACGACCGCTTCCAGTCCACGCCGCGTTGCCGGCGGACGCGCCGCGCGCGACCACAGATTAGACGAATCTTCTTGCGTGTCGCCGCGACAGAATCTATGATTGGGCGAAGTTCGAGTAATTTGCCGCAGCATGTCGCCAGAAATGCCCGCTCCTAACAACTCGCCGCTCTGGAGCCGGACGACGAAGATCATTATCGTCGTCACGGCCATGCTCTTGATTGGCCTGCTTGTCATGCGGTTCCGGTCGCTGATCGTCATGATCGTTCTGGCGGCCATCCTGGCCTACCTGCTCGATCCGCTCATTAACTTCATTTGCCGGCGCACGACGTTGAAACGAGGCGTTATCATCGCTATCGTTTACGTGCTGTTGGCCGCCGCGTTTATCGGCGCGTTTTTTGCCCTTGGCGTGGCTTCCTACCAACAACTGGTCAATCTCATCGAGCAAGCGCCCACCCTCCTGGAAAATATCACGCGCGCCTTCACCAACTTCGCCAACCGTACCGAGCCGCTTGAGTTTGGCCCCCTGTCCATCAACCCCAGCATCATCGCCTGGGATCAGGTAACGCAACAGGTCTTAGGGCTGGTCGAGCCGCTAATCAGTCGAAGCGGCGTCGTCGTCAGCCGGCTGGCGACCTCAACCGTGCGCACTGTGTTCAACCTGCTGTTTGTCTTTATCTTTTCGCTGTATCTGGCGACTGACTTGCCACGACTGGGAGGCTACGTCAGGAGCTTTGCCCACCAGCCCGGCTACAGCGACGATGCCGAACGGTTACTTCCCGCATTGCGCGGCGTCTGGCGCGCCTATCTGCGCGGCCAGATTATCCTCTCGCTGGTCATATTCGTGATGGTCTGGGTTGGACTGACGCTTCTGGGGGTGCAGAACTCGCTGGCGTTAGCCGTCCTGTCGGGGCTGCTGGAGTTTGTGCCCAACGTCGGGCCGACCATCGCCGCCGGCGTGGCAATCGTCGTAGCTTTGTTTCAGCCCAGTAACTACCTGGGACTGCCTGCTTGGCAATTCGCGCTGCTCGTCCTGGCGCTCATGATCGTCATTCAGCAATTGGAAAACCACCTGCTGGTGCCGCGCATCGTCGGCCGCGTGCTCGACCTTCATCCGCTGATCGTAATCGTTGGGGTGTTCATGGGCGCATCGCTGGCCGGTATCCTGGGCGCGATCCTGGCCGCCCCGCTCATCGCCTCGCTGAAAGTCCTCGGCAACTATACCTGGCGCAAGCTCTTCGATCTGCCGCCCTTCCCGGAGACGCAGCCGCCTCCACCTCTACCGCCACCTAGCCAACCCTATCTACCCGAGTAGCGCCACAGAGTCTGAGCGCACGCCCACCAGCCGGTAGACTTCCTCCAACGTCTGGCGTCCTTTGACCTGCATCGGGGGCAGCGGCATGGCCTCGGCCCAGCCGCGGACCTGCTCGTACACGTCGCGGCTGATGAGTGTTTCGTCCGGCCCCGCCATCTCCTGCAAGCGCTTACAGAGGTTCACTACGTCGCCGACGGCCGAGTAGTCTTTGCGCGTCTCGCTACCGACGTTGCCGACGACCGTCTCCCCGGTGTGAATACCGATGCCGGCGCGAAAGACCTTGCCGGCAGGCAGCGAGCGCTGGTAAATGGCCAGACGCGCCTGAATGCGGAGCGCGGCCCGGACGGCCTGCGTCACATGATCGCTCTGAGGATTAAGGGGCGTATTGAACAGCGCCATCACTGCATCACCGGTGAACTTGTCGATTAGCCCGGAGTGTTCGGCGATGGCCGCGACGGCCTCGGCGAAGAAGCCGTTGGCGAGATGGATGAGTTCCTCCGGGTCAAGGTACTCACCGTAGCGGCTAAAGTCACGGATGTCGGCGAACAGGATGGTCAGCACGCGGCGCTGCGGGCGCTGCGCCGCGTCCAGGTCGCGAACCTGGTCAACGAGGGCTGGCGGCAGGTAGCGGCGCAAGCTCTCGACACGCTTCTTTTCCGATACGTCGTCGAGCAGCAACGCCACACCACCCAGCTCCTCATTCGCGAGCGAGCGCAAGGGCGAGATGGTCACATGCACAGCCGTAGCGCCGGATCGTCCTCCGGCGACGTCCAGTTCCGTCGTCTGGGTCGCGCCTGAGTGCTGGACGCTCTCCACCAGGGACTCGATCGGCAGCCCCAACAACCCAAGTACGCCGCGGTAGACGCGCCCAAGGATGGAGGTCGCCGGAGCGCCAAGAATGCGCTCCGCGGCGCGGTTATAGAGGGCAATGCGGCCGGCGTCGTCGATGGTGATGACGCCGCTGGCGATGGACGCAAAGACGTTGTCCATCAGCTGCTTCATCCCAATAACTTCGTGGAACAGGCGGGCATTGTCGATGGCGACGGCCGCCTGGTCGGCAAAACTCGCCAGTAAGTCGCGGTCAGCGTCGCCGAAGATGCCGCTGGCTACGCGGTTATCGGCATAAAGGACGCCGATTGTTTCGCCACGGATTTTCAACGGCGCGCAAAGGATGGAACGCAGTTTGTAACTGACGATGCTGTGCTGCGAAGCGAATCGCTCATCCTCCTGGGCATTGATGGTCACAACCGGTTCGCCCGTTTCGGCCACGCGGCGAACGATGCTGCGGCTGATGTCGCGCGAGGCCGCATCATCCAGCGTTTCCTGCGACAGGTTGCGCGCCATCTTAACTTCAAGCGTTCCGCCCACGTCGAGCAGCAACATGGCCCGCTCCGCGCGGGTCAGGCGCACAATGGCGTCCATCACCTGCTGGAGCACGACCTGGAGATCAAGCGAGGAATTGACGGCCGCGCCAACCTCTTGCAGAGCGCGCAGCCGATCCTGCTCACTGGCCTGCAAGCGCAACTCCAATTCCAGTTGCCGGGCAGCTTCTTCCAGATCGATTAATTGGCGAACCAGCACCCCGGTGGCTCGCAACGCCGCGGCCCGCGCGCCCTCATCAGGCAGACGCATCAGGGCGCGCTGCTGGCCCGCCACGGCGGCCTGCAACTGCTCGATGTGCCGCACGAGCTGGTTGGCCTGGGTTGGGGTGGCGTTGCGCCGGTCGTCGGTGTCGGGAGGTTCCATTTCAGTGCGACGGATGACCGCAGCGGTGAGCAAGAAGAACGGACGCCGCGAACACGCCCCATTATAGCAGAGATTAACGCTCGCTCCGCAGGTCAGCGGCGAGCGCCGGGAATCATTGCAGCAACGCCGAGAATCGGAATCGCGCTCTCATGGCGCCGCCGGCAAGGCCGATCTGCCCCGGACTCCCCCAAAGCAGCCTATTGCTTTTCGCCGCGCGAGCGGTTCAGCAGATGGACGACACTCCGCCGGAGAAGCACTGGCCGCAGTTGTCGCCACTCTTGATGCGGATCAAAATCGGCATCAGTTGCCCGCCCCGGGCTGAACAGGCGCTGCACGTACTGGCGGGTCAAGTTGCGGACGGGCTGCTGGCCTTGGGGCACGACAGCCACCAGCGCGTCGGCCTGCTCGTAGGGGGTCTGCGTCGTGCGCCATGGGATGCCCAGAAAGCGCGCCCAGCCGGCCAGCCGCAGATAGCTGCGATCGACGTCCCCTTCCACGCCCTGGTTGTAACGGGCGGTAACGAAGATAGCGCCGCCGGCGACCGCCAACAGGCTCAGGCCGATGGTCAGCTGCCACCACATCACCCCATTCACTGAGCCGGCGTCCGCTGCCCCTTCGTCGACACCATTGAGCAGACCATTGGCCCGCTCAAAATCCGTCAGGTCTTCGGGCGGCAACAGGCTCTCCGGGTCCGGCGCGGTCGCCTCATTAACGACACTCGACAGATCGGCTTCGGAGTTCGGCCGCTCGGAAACCGGAATCGTCTGCGTCGGTTCGAAATGAATCCAGCCGAAGTTCGGGAAGTAAACTTCCGTCCAGGTGTGGGCATTTACAGCACGAACGCGGTAACTCTGGCTGGCATCATCATATTCACCAAGGGCATAGCCGCTGACAACGCGCGCCGGAATGCCCTGCGAGCGCAACATGACGGCCATGGCCGAGGCGTAGTAGGTGCAGTAGGCTTCCTTGGTCTGAAACAGCGTGTAATGCACCGGCTCCACACCCTCGGGGGGAGCGTCAATCTGGTCGTTGTAGTTAATGTTACTGCGCAGGTAGTCGCGCACGACGATAGCCTTGTCATAAGGGTTAGTCAGGCCAGCGGTCAGTTGCGCCGCGAGTCCCCGCGTCTCGGCGGTGATCGTGTCGGGCAATTGCAGGTAGCGGTCTTGAACCCACTGCGGATACACCACTGGCGCGTTGCGCAGGCTGGTCGCGTCCGCAATGGAGACGTGCGAAGTGACCTGGTACTGGTCGCCCTGGCGCAAGATGAAGCGCGAGCGCAGCGCCGTAACCAGCGTCCGACCCTCCTGATCATAGGTCGCATCGACGAACATCTGCCGGTCGGTGCTGATCACTTCGGGCGCGGCATAGAGGAAGCTGGAATTGGGCAAATAGTTGGTCACCGTCTGGGTGATCACGTCGCGCGACAGGGTGAAGGGCACGTCTAGCGGTCCTTCGTCCGGGAAGTGCGTCACCGGCTCCGTGTCGCTCTCGACCACGCGCCAACCGCCGTTCACGTAGGTATCATAGGCAATGGCTTGCCAGTAGACCCCATAGGGCAACGGCTTGCTCACCTGCACATCCATCACCAGCGAGTTGCCGACGTTGCGTGGTCCGCCGAGAACCAGTGTGTCCTGGTAAGGATCGCTCGTGCCCGCCCCGTAGGAACGCAAGGAAGAGAAGAGCCGCGTCCACGTGTCCTGAAATGAACGCCACGGCCCGCCCGCGCCGGAGACGGCGTCGCTCATGGCGGCGCTGGCCTTCATCCCGGGCATGCTCCAGGCCAGGAGCAAAGCGACAAGCGCCGCCACCAGCCCGGCGCGCATGAAGTCGAACTGGATGCCCCGATCGTAGCGGACCGCTTCACCGCGCCAGCGTGCTTCTTCCGACGTAAGGTAGGTGACGGCCACGAACAGCAGAGCCAGCAATGTATAGAGTGCGAGGTAGATCAGCAGCGGCCGCGGCCCGTTGTAGTAATAGACCACGCTAAGCAGGACGACGCCGGTGGGGATGATGACGCGCCAGACGTGGGCGCGGCGAAAGGTGTACCAGCCGGCCAGGTAGCCGAGGAGCCAGAACACAGCCGTTGTCTGTAAAACGAAGATGATGCCGTCGCGGCTTGTGCCGCCGCTGAACGCCTTCTGCACCCATTCTAACTGGCGGCCAAATAGGTCAAAAACGCGTTCGCGCCACGGGCCGTCGTAAGGCAGGGTGGAGCCCACGAGGTAAGTGACGAAGAAGAGACCATAGACGAGAGCGAAGATATGGGCCGTTTGGTCACTGAAACTGCTCTTGGCCAGCAGCCAACCGGACACCAGCGCCAGGGTCACGACAATGGGCAAGATATAGAGGCCGTCAATCAGGTCGGCTTGCAGGATCGCTATGCTGGCAACGAGCAGCATTGCCCATACCAGCAGGAAAGAGGGCCAGCCTTCGCGCAAACGACCGCTAGTTTCCATAGTTGCCAAACTCCTGTCGATGAACTCGGCGCAGGATCGGTAGTAGACGCTCCATTATACAGTGTCTTTTGGGTGTCAACACGGTGACACCCTAATCTTCAGGCGGGTCTCATCCCGCGGCCTGGTGGCCAAGCGCACTCTTTCGCGCTGTAGAGGCACGGAAAGTTCGGACAGCGAGCCGGCGGGCCGCCGGCCACGTTACGGGCGAGACGCCGTAGGCGCCGGCGATAGCGAACGGTTGACCAGCAAGAGATAGCCAATGCCCAGGCCGGCGCAGAAGATGAACCACTGAATGGCGTAGCTCAGGTGGGGACCTTCAGAAAGGTCCACCTCCTTCGGCACCTCGATCGGCAGTGCCTCGTCTGTCCCGGCCGGGGGGGCAACCTTGACGTAGAAGGGCGCCAACTGGTAGGGCATGTCATCCTGGATGGCGGCGATGTCCACCCGGAATAGCTCATCGCCGGGCGTGACGGGGACAACCGCTTCGGCCGTGCGCCGGCTGATGGTTTCCGTCAGCGCGATGTACCCCTCCACCACCTGCGTCCCTTCCGTGTCGTCGAAGGCGTGGCCCGCTTCTCTTTCCGCATCAGGAATCCAGCCGCGATCGACAAGCACCGCCTCTGGCGACCCGCCATCCAGATCGCCCAGCACCAATGGCGTGATCAGGTGCACACCCGGTCGGCCGTTCCAGTTCTGGAGCTTCAGGATGCGCTGCTGGCCGTAATCGTAGGCGCCGGTGACGCGTACGTCGCGATTAGCCAGATCTCCTGGAACCTCGGCGGGGGTCAGTCCGGCGTAAGTGGCTAGGTCATCATTGAGCGGGATCGGCGGCGAGGCCAGCGCCGCTGTCAACTGAGCGTTGGCGGCGCGGCGCTGCGCCAGCCGATCGAGCTGCCAGACGCCCAACCGCGCCAGGACGGCCATCAGCGCCAGGACCAGCAGCGTTACCCACCACCAGCGGCGGCTAAAGAGTGCGCGCACCAGCGCCCCGGCGCGACTCACGCCCGACCGCTCCTGGCGATACCCGGCGCGGCCAGCGCGTCGCCGTCGCTCCATTCCTTTTCCTTGCGCGCCGGCTTTCGCCCCTCGCCAGTCAGGATCAGAAAGATAATGACCAGCGCCGACATGAAGTGCATCATACCCCCGGGAATCCACATGATGATCCCGCTAATGCGCTGGTCGTCGAGCGCCGAAATGCCCCACAGCCGCGGCATGTCGCTGTAATAAGCGTAGATGGGCGCTGGGCTGAATGCCAAAACGATGCCCAGGGCCATGCTCGGAGGAATGGCGGCCAGGATGAAGCCAATCTTGGCGATGCGGCTAAGGTTCTTGTTTAGGCGCGGGCCCGCGCCGGTGACAGTCCACCAGTAGAGCATGCCGGCGGCGAACATCGTCAGATGTTCCAGATCATGAACCCAGTCGTACCGCAGCGCGGCATTGTAAAGCGAGGGGTCGTGCCAGCCGACCACCGTGCCGACAAAGATGAACCAGACGACAAAGGGCGAAGTTGCCGAGCGCAGCAAGCGGCCGCCAACCGATTCCTTATTGATTACCGTATTGACGATGCCGCCGACGCCCAGCCGCACCCTGCCAGGCAGGCCCCACAGCAGAAACGGCATGGGGTTGGGCAACAGCAGCAGCGGCGGGGCGATCATGATCAGCAGCAGGTGCTGGATCATGTGCATAAAGAAAAGTTGCTGCACCAGGACGTCGAAAGGGGAAAGCAGGGCAATGGCGATGACGAGCAGCCCGGCAATATAGGTGACCGGCCGCCATTTGGCAGCCAGAGAACGCGCGCCGGACACACGCCCGCTCCGGGCGCGCAGCCGGCGCCAGCCGTTCAGAAACAGGGCTCCCAGAATGACCAGGGGAATAATGACTTCGGGACGCCAGCTCCAAGAGGACAGCGCGGCCCGGGCGACAGGGTCCATAAGATGGATTGTAGCGAGGCAAGATCAAAAAAGGGCCGCGGCTTACCTAATCTTCAGCCGCGGCCCCGGTCGCATCGACCCTAGCCGACCACGCGGCCCATCAAATAGAGAGCCGGGTAGAAGAATACCCACACGACATCGACGAAGTGCCAGTAAATGGCTGTCGCCTCCACGCCCCAGTGGCGCTCCGGGGTGTACATCCCTTTGCGGCCGTTCCACCAGATGATCAGAATCAGAGCCACGCCCGTCAGGACGTGAAGGGCGTGCATCCCGGTCATGGCGAAGAAGATGCCGCCATAGACGCCATCAGCCGTTGTCAGGTGGCCAAACAACTCGATGCCGAACAACTCACCCTTCAGGCCGAAGACATTCCACTCCAGCACGACGACCATGATGAAGAACAGCGTGCCCAGCCCAGCGGCCGCCAGCGCGCTACGCAGGAACTTGGTCCGGTCGCCGTTGGCCGCGCCCATCTCTGCCCGATACATGAAGAAACTGCTGAGGAGCAAGACCGAAGTGGCGATCAGACCAATGACCTGGCTCAATTCCGGCCGCGTATTGCCCCACAGCACAAACCGCGAAGCGAAGAGCGCGCCGAAGAGAAAGATTTCCGAGAAGCAGAACAGCCACAGACCAAGGCGGTTGGCCCGGACTTGCTGTTCGTAGGGTACTTCGTGGGCGTGCGCGTCATGCGCGTCCACGTGGGCGGTCGTGGCGGCCATTAGTGACTCTCCTCACGCCACAGGCGGGCGATGTGCATGAAGTTCTGAACAATGATGGCCGCTTTCACCAGCGCGATGATGAACAGCAACACCAGCGACCCCAGGTATACACTGACAAAGTACTCGGCCACCGTCAGGACCGCCAGAATGATCAGGGTGATCAGGCCGAGACGGTAGGCGGCCGCTTTTCTGTCGTTCACGTTCTTGCTCTCCTCTTGCGGTGTTGCTCGCCTAGTCGCCCGACGGAACAGGAGCCGGCGTCACGTCGCGCGTGTAGTCGGCGTCGCTCAGGCCGTAGTCGTATGGGTCACCGACGACTTCGAATGGGACATCATAGTTGAATTCGGGAATGGGTGATGCGGTATGCCACTCGGGCGAACGCGACCGCCACGGGTTCGTATCGGCGATTGGCTCCATCCGGCGGCTGCTGGCAAAGTTATAGATGGCGATCAGGACCGACCATCCGATGACCAGCGCCGACAGCGTGATCAGCATCTGCGTGCCCTCAATGCCCAGCGACGGGTCGTAGTCCGCAATGCGGCGGCGCATGCCCAGCAAGCCGACGCTCATCTGGCCGATGCTCATGACCCAGAACGCGGGCAACATGAGCCAGAAGTGCAGCTTGCCCAACGACTCCTTGTACATACGGCCGGTCATCTTGGGGTACCAGTAGTAGATGGCGGCGAAGAACGGGAAGATGAACCCGCCGAACATCGTCGCGTGGAAGTGGCCGACGACCCAGTAGCTGTCGTGCAGGTGCAGGTCGGTCGGGATAGTTCCCAGAATTGGTCCGGTGACGCCGCCGATGAGGAAGATGGAGATGGCGCCCAGGACGAAGAGCAGCGGCGTGGGCATGTTGCGCGGCAGCTTGCCTTCCCAAATGGTTGCCATCCAACTGAAGAACTTAACGCCGGTGGGAACGGCCACCAGCATGGTCGAGAACATGAACGGCACGCGCAGCGCGTCGGCCATGCCCGAGGTAAACATGTGGTGGGCCCAGACGAGGAAGCCAACCAGAGCGATGCCCAGGCTCGACAGCGCCACCCAGCGATAGCCAAAGAGGGGCTTGCGGGCAAACACCGGCAGCAGTTCGCTGATAATACCCAGGCCGGGCAGAACGAATACATACACCACCGGGTGCGAGTAGAACCAGAACAGGTGCTGGTAGAGGATGGGATTCCCGCCGCCCGACGGGTCAAAGAAGTTAAGCCCGATCACGCGCTCGGCCACGCTCATCGTCAGGGCTACGGCGACCGTTTGGGTCGCAGTCAACTGGATGAGCGAGGTGGCCACCGCCGCCCAAACGAAGATGGGCATGCGAAAGAGGGTCATACCCTTGGCGCGCATCGTCGCCACCGTCACCAGCAGGTTAGCCGAGCCGGCAATGGAACTGAAGCCGACGATATAGAAGCCAAGCAGGAAAAGCACCATGCCGACTGGGGCACGCAGGCTGAGCGTGGCGTAGCCGACCCAACCGGTGTCCCAACCACCGACAGCCATGCCGCCCAGGATAAGCAGCGCGGCCGGCACCGATACCCAGAAGCTGAAGGCGTTGAGCCGCGGGAAGGCCATATCCGACGCGCCAATCATCAGTGGCACAAGGTAGTTGGTCATCGCGCCGACGCCGCCGAGCATGGCCGCGATCATGATGATGCCATGCGCGCTGAACAGTGTGTTGTATTGCTGATTGGTCAGCCACTGCATCCCCGATTGCGCCAGTTCGATGCGAAAGAGGATGGCGAAGGTGCCGCCGATGAGCAGGATGAGAATGGCCGAGATGCCGTACTGGATGCCGATAACTTTGTGATTGAAATCGACGTTAAAGTAGCGCGACCATTCCGGCTTGCCCTCCGGCGCGCCGTGGCGAAGCGGCGTGCGCTTCCCGACCGTCCATTTCAACCAGTCATTCAGCACACCGGTGCCCAGCAGGAAACCGAGGACGCCGGTCAGGGCGCCAAAAGCCAGCGCCGGCTCATATAGCCACGGCGTCGACGCGCCCCGAAAGGCTCGCAACAGCGCTATGAATCCATAGCCGATAGCCGTGCCAATGATCTGACCCGCGATACCGCGGATCAACGCGGACGTCAGTATAATGCGAAGTGTTCTGAACATAGTGCTGCTCCCTGAATTTGCGCGCGGTGCTTACTGCAGCGTCCCGATATAGGCGATCAGGTCGGCGACAATATCGATATCAATCGCTTCGGCCGACTGTATCTCCGCTTGCTTGGCGGCGAATTGATCGCCGTAGTTCTGCGGCATGATGTTCGGATTGAAACCGTTGACGATCTTGGCGTTCGGGTTCAGGATGGACTCGCGGATATACGCCTCGTCCGCCGTGACCGTCGTGCCGTCGGTCATCTGCTCCTGACGACCCAAAAGGCCCTGCCAGGTGGGGCCAACCCCGGGCGTACCGTCGATGCTATGGCAACCCACGCAGCCGAAGCCCTCGGCGCCGTGCCAGTACTCGCCTCGCTCTTCCGGCGTCATGTCGGCAAATGCCGGCGCGGCGCTCTTCTCCGCCACCCAGGCCAGGAAGTCGGCATCACTAAGAACCCTAACATTAGCGACCATCTGCGTGTGATTGAGACCACAGATTTCGGCGCAGCGCAACTGAAAGTCGCCCACTTCCGTGGGGGTAATGCGCAACGTCGTCTCTTTGCCGGGCACCAGGTCCTGCTTGACGCGGAACTCCGGCACCCAAAACGAATGGAGCACATCCTGAGCCGTCATCTTGAGCACAATCGTCCGGTCGACGGGCAGAACCAGCTCGCCGGACTGGATATTTTCCTGCTCCGGATAGGCAAAGCTCCACACCCACTGCTTGCCGGTCACGTTGACCGTCATCTCACCGGCCTTGGGCGAGGTGATCGCATTGAGCGTAATCGCACCCCAAATGCCAAACCCAATCACCACAAACGTAGGCACGACTGTCCAGCCGATCTCCAGCGCCGTATTGCCATGCATATGCGGGCCGTCGGTTTCGTCGCCCTCACGGCGGCGAAAGACGAAGACAGAGTACAGCATTAGAACCATGATCAGCGCGAACAGGATGGAAATTGCCCAGAAGTGCCCGCTGAACATGACGTCAATCGGGCCCGCTTCAGCGCTGGCCGCTTCGGGCAGCGCGAAGATGACCGTGAACAATGCTCGCAGGCCGAGCGTGGTCAGGACCACCAGGATGGCGATTATGATAGCGTGCTTCAATCGTCCCATTCTTCTATATCCTAAACGATAGAACCAACCCTTTACGAACCCACCGTGGCCTGATAGTCACCTACCGGCCCCCCATTCACCAACAAGGACGCCAGCCGGCGTCACCCTTAGCGTGCGCACTACGCGCAACGAGCCGGACAAGCCGGCTCATACCCACAACATGCGGCGGCCGTCGGGCGACGGCCGCCAGCGCGCTCCAGGAGCGCGCCAACGGACGGAATTCTATCTCGGGGCGTTGACAATAGCAATGACAGCAATGCCGAGACCCACAACCAGCAACCCAGTGATCAGGACAGCCACGAAGTCCCACGGAATGGGCATGGCCCCCGATCGGTCGGGGGCGGCAAGGCGGTTGCCCCGCAGCGTCAGCACCATCGCGATCAGGGCCACCAGCATGGCGATTAGCGCCGTGAGGCCGACGATGTTGACGATGGTATCCTGACGAGTAATCTGCCACGCCGGAAAGACGAAACTACCGATGAGCAGCGCCCCGAAGCCGACGAACATGAGGACCGTGAGGGTGGTCGTAATCGCCGCCCACCGGTGCCAGGTGGACTCGGGCGCGGCGCTGGTCGGCCGCGTCTCGCGCATCCGGCTGATGCGCTCCTTGTGCCGCCGTTCAACCGCGGCGGCTGAATCCTGGTACTCGCGTGCGGACTGGGTGCGCGCGACGAAGCGAGAAATGAGGATATAGACGATCGCCAGGGTCAACCCGGCGCCGATAACCAAAGCGGGAATGAGAAAGGCCAGGGCCAGCATCGCCTGCCAGCCAGCCAGGGTAAACGAATCCTGACCGGCGATGGGGATGGGCGGCGTGACTGTGACAGTCGACATCTCGCGCGGCAACGGCGCAGACGCGCCGCCGCCAAAGAGCGCCGGCACAAGCACCGTCAGCACCGCGCTACCGACAAGGATGGCGAGAATAATGCCCCAAGTAATCAGTGATCGCTTGTTTCTCACGACTCCGTCTCCACTTAAGTCGATGCCAATTGGCCCGGCCGTTGGCGATTGTAGATTCTATCACAATTACCGGCAGCGCAACACGTCGCCGAGCGTCCTAATGGCCCTCATTGCCATCGCTGCCCCGAACTTCGCCCAGCCGTCCCAACAGGCGGCGCAGCGGCGACTCCTTTGGCTCAGCTTCCAGTTCGGGCTGCAAATCCTCGCGCAGGCTGAGGAGGGTGCGGTGATAGAGCGACTTAATCGCCCCCTCGCTGCGCCCCATCACGCTGCCGATCTCGGCATTGGACAGATGCTCAACGAACTTAAGCGTCAGCAACTCCTGCCGGTCGGCTGGCAACCGCCGCACGGCGGCCAGAAGGGCCGCTCGATCCTCGGCCAGCAAGGCCGACGCCTCCGGCCCATCTTCATTCACCTGCCACCGCCCCAGGTCTTCGAGCGAGATAACCTTGCGCCGGCTCCGGTCGCGGTGCCAGTTCGCCACCAGGTTATGGGCGATGCGGTAGAGCCAGGCCGAAAACGGCACGCCCCGGTCGTCGTAGTTGCTCATGTGCTGCCAGGCGCGCATAAACGTCTTCGCCGCCAGGTCCTCGGCGTCCGGTTCACTGCCCGTCCGGTAATATATATATTGGTAAATCCGCAGCGCGTAGCGGTCATAAAGCTGGCCGAAGGCGTCGTGGTCGGTCTTTGCTTGTTCGATCAGCGCCGACTCATCCGCGCTTGGCTCAATGGCTCTTCTGGTCATTCTACCCGCAGCATACTCTTTGCTAACGGCCGCGCCGCTCTCCAATTCGGGGCAGTATAGCAAATGCTCTGTGCAATGACGAACGTACTTTGCCGGGGATCGGATGACCCAGCGGCGCGCGCCGTCGCGGGACACTCGGCCATCTTGACGCGGCGCGCGCCGTTCGTTATCCTGATAGGGTAGCGGCTTGCGGACCAAGCCAGGCCGGCAAGTATTGAAGTAGCCCAGTTCCCCCGCCGTGCCCAACGTCCCGTGTTCGCTCCGGGCAGATATGGACTCTCAGGAAAGGCCTCGTTCGGGCGGCGCGGGTTGCGCCGTCTCTTTGTTCTTAATCGTCACTGTGCTCCTCTTTCTGGGGGCCATGCTCAACGGCTGCGGCCGACCGTGGGGTGGAGAGCCAGCCGCCGGCGTTCCAGCCGTTGTGCCCGACGCGGCCGAGCCGCTGGTTCTGGCGGCAACCGCGCCGGCGCTGCCCACCAGCGCGCCAACCCTGACCCCACCGCCCCTGCCAACGGCTCTGCCAACGCTTGATCCGGCCATTGTGGCCGCTGCGGCCGTCGTTCAGGCCACGCAGACAGCGGCTGTCTCGCCGCCGACGCCACCGATCATGGCCTCAGCCACGGCTGACGTTCCGCCGACGGCCGCGCCGATGCCGACACCGTCAGGCGTCTACAGTTGGACGCTGAAGGTACCGATTTTGATGTACCACTACATCAGCGAACCGCCGCCGGATGCGGACGTCTATCGCCTCGACCTCTCCGTGACGCCTGATCAGTTCCGCCAGCAGTTGGCCTGGCTCAAGGAGAATGGCTACGCCACGATCGACCTCTACGACCTGTCGCAGGCCATCGTCAACCACGCCGAGTTGCCCGCGAAGCCGGTATTGCTGACGTTCGACGACGGCTACGTGGACATTTACCAGAACGCGTTCCCCATCCTTCAGGAGTTCGGCTACCAGGGGACGTTTTTCATCATCACCGACTTCATCGACAAGGGGCGGGAAGGCTACCTGACGTGGCCGATGATCGAGGAGATGGCGCGCGCCGGCCACCGCATCGAGTCGCACTCGCGCACCCACCCCGACCTGCGCGGCCTGCCGCGCGACGCGCTAATCTGGGAAATACTGGGCTCCCAGGAAACGCTGGCGGCCCATATCGGCTACACCCCGCGCTACTTCTGTTACCCGGGCGGCGACTACGACGACGCGACGCTCCAGATTCTGCGCGAGTTGGACTTCTGGGGCGCGGTGACAACCGCCTACGGGAGCTGGCACGGCTTTGACGACCGCTTTGAGTGGCCGCGCATTCGCATCAGCAACACAACCACCATTGAGGAGCTGCCTCGCTTGCTTGACCTCGAAGGGACGGTTGGCGGCAAGCCCGCTGGCTGAGTCGAACGCAAGGAATAGCGCGACAGCCCGCATAAGTCGCCCCTTCTCCTTGGCGGCACGCCTGTGGCAGGCAGGTCCTTGCCTACCAAAATGTGAGCCAGGTGAGAGCGCCAAATAACTGTGCAATACCTATTGTATTTCTCGAACATATCCTGTACAATTCTGAGCATAGCATTCGGGCGAGCGGCAACGAACCCGGATGCGCGAAGGTTCATATTTCCTCCTCCTCTCCTTTGTATGCGAAACGAGGCTGCTATCGCCCGATGGCAGCCTCGTTTCGTTGCTGGATGAGGATGAGCTTTGATCGGGGCCGGTAACTGCGCTACAGTTGAGCATCCCCATAATCAGGAAGAGACGCATGGACAAGATCATCATCAGTGATTTGCTGCTGCGCGGCATTATTGGCATCAACCCGGATGAACGAACTCGCAAGCAGGACATCCTCATCAATGTTGTCATCTACACCGACATCCGTCGCGCGGCAGAAACCGACAGTATCGACGAGGCGACGAATTATAAGGCAATCACTAAGCGCATTATCGATTACGTTGAATCTTCCGAGCATTTGCTCGTCGAGCGACTGGTCACCGAAGTAGCGCGGGTGATCCTCACCGAGTTTGCGGTTGAGCACGTGACCGTTCGCGTCGAGAAGCCCACGGCGTTGCGCTTCGCCCGATCCGTCGGCATCGAAATCGACCGCACCCGGGCCGACTTTGGACTTGATCGGTAGTGTCAAGACGAATGGCGAGGGGTAGCCTGGATTGCGGCAGCCGCACAAGCATCGCGCCGGCTCCACGGCGGTTAACCAACTCTGTTTCGCCAGCATAATTCAACCATTTTCGTCATGCACCGTGTCGTCGTAACGCTGGGCTCCAATATCGACAAGGATCGCAACCTGCCGGCGGCGGTAGAGCTTCTGGCGCGGGCGACCGAGGTCATTGCCGTTTCGCCAGTCTATGAGACTGTCCCCGTGGGCCTGCGCGAACAGCCGCATTTCCTGAACGCCGCCATCCTGCTAATGACGCGGCAAACGGCCGCCGAACTCAAGGACGGGCTTCTGGCGGAAATCGAACGCGCCCTGCGGCGCGAGCGCACGGCCAACCGGAACGCGCCGCGAACCATCGACCTCGACATTGCTCTCTACGACGACGCGGTGTTCGACTATACACCGGCCGACGGCCGCCCGCGCCACGTACCCGACCCCGACCTGCTGCGTTTTCCCCACTGCCTGACGCCCGTGGCCGATCTGTTGCCCGACTTGCCCCACCCCGAAACGGCCGAGCCGCTGCGGGCTATGGCCGACCGGGTCCTGGTCGACTACACCGCCGCCCACGGGCGGGTTCTCTGGCCGCGGCCCGATATCGTGCTGGCGGCAGGGCATATCAGAGCAAATGAGCGCGGCTGAAAGGGATACGCGCGGAAGAAGGCAACCCGTGCTCCGGCCTGCCTGATCCTCTGCGTTCGCACTGGCCTACTCTATCGGTATCTCTACCGCGTCGCCGGCCGGATTGGCGGCTTCGTCGAGCACGGGAACATTTTCAAGCGTTGGGTAGCGGTACATGCCCACGCGCATGGTTAGAGGCGGCGTGGCGTCGGCGGTCAGGGGTAACAGGAAACGGCTGAGGACTCGATCACCGGCGCGCCACTGGTCAGCAGCGAACGCGGCCGCATCCGCCTGGCCCACGCGCGTCCCGCCCACGTCTAGCAGATGGTTGAAGATATGATAGTCGGCCGCTTCCGGATTGTCCGCCGTGCGCCAGTATACATCCCACACCATCCCCTCGGGCGTGAAGCGCGGCACGCCGTGACCCAGGAGCCGGACGAAGTTAGCCAGCAAGGGCGGTTCGTCCAGAGCCACCGCGGGCTGAGGCGCGCCGGATGGCGACAGGGTTTGGATGGTGTAGCCCACGCCCGGGGCCACGGCAACGCTCTCGCGCGAACCCTCCAGGTCGGCATACAGCGGCCGCGTCGTCGTCAACTCATCGGCTTGTGCGGTGTCGATAAGCGCGACGGCCGGCGCGGCCGGAAACAGAGCCTCGGCGTTCAAGTCGACATAACGAATCGACGCGTCATGAAGCAGCGCGCGATACTCGGCCGGGAAGTCGTCGACCTCGGGATCCGTTCCGTCGCCTACCAGCAAAACCTCGTCGGCGCCCGTCTCCGCCATCAGGCGGCGGGCGGTCATGGCGGCGGCCAGCTTGGTCTGCATTGGAATGCCGAAACCGCTATCTAAGGGGTGAGCGGCCGCAAAGCGCACCAAGCTGCTCCAGGCGAACAATTGGACTGCGGCCGTGATCGCCAGCGCAGCCCAGGCCACGCCTCGCCCCCGCGCCGGTAACCGGCGCGTTAGCCCGGCAAAGGCGACGCCCGCCAGCAGCCCGGCGGCGGGCAACCCGGCAATGAAGTAGTGGACATAGACCGGCGTGCGGTGCCAGACAAAGAACAGCGCCGGAGCCAGGAGCCAGGCTAGAACGATGAATCCGGCGTGTGAGGCGGGGTCTGCCCAACGCCGCGCGACCCTGGCTGCCGTCGCCACAGCGCCCGTGATCACCAGCGCCAGCCACAGCCAGCGCGCAACGACGGCAAGGGATGGCAACTTGAACGCCGCGCCGCCCAGAGGCTCAATGCCGATCCCGGCGGCGACCTCGAGCGCCAGCCGCACTGAATCGAGCGACACCGCGGCCGCCGCTTGGCCCGTGGAGAACGGCAGACCGCCGGCTGTGTAGCGTTGCCAAAGGTACCACAGGAACGGGGCGGCCGAGAGCGCGCCAAGCACGATGCCCGCGGCGAACCAGCGCCAATTGACCCGTCGCCGGAAGACGCCCAGCAGCAGCAGCGTTGCGGGGGCGAGTCCGATAGCCGCGGGGTGAATCTGCGCCGCCACGGCCAGGCAGATCAGGTGCAGGGCGATGAACGGCCGCCGCGCCTCGATGAAGGCCAGCGCCGCGCCGACGCCCCAGCCGACCGCGAAGAGCGGGAGCAGGTTCTGCGCCCAAATCTTGCGCGAGAAGATGATCGCCCACGGCCCAGTGGTCAGCACGATCAGCGCAGCCAGTGCCGCGCCCCGGCCCCAGTAGCGCCGCGTCAACCAGTAGACGCCGCCCAGGGCCAGCGTGTTAAGCAGACCGGTGAAGATCGTCGGCGCGAAGGGGTGACGCCAGACAACAAGCGGCAAGGCGTAGAGCCAGACGCTCATCGGCGCATTAGGGAAGCCCACCGAACTGGCGAGGCCGTGCAACGAAACGTCGCCCGCGCTGGATTGCAGAGCCAGCGTCATCATGCGCCCTTCGTCGGCCTTGAACTCGGTCAATCCCGGCCAGCCCATACGGACGACCCCGGCCAGCAGGAGTAGCGCGGCCACGACGGCGGCTTCCCATCGGCCCACGCGAAGCGGCTGGGCCGGGTGATCAGCGGCCGTCGCCATCCTCATCCAACAGCAGGCCTACCGGGCAGTGGTCGGAGCCCTGCACTTCGGGGTGGATGGTCGCGTCGATCACCCGCGGCCAGAGGTCGGGCGAAACGAAGAAGTAGTCGAGCCGCCAGCCGACGTTTTTCTCGCGCGAGAAGGTAACTTGCGCCCACCAGGTATACGCGCCCGCCCGGTCAGGATAGCGGCCGCGGAAGGTGTCGATGTAACCCTGCGCCACAACCTCATCTATCCAGGCGCGCTCCTGGGGTAGGAAGCCGGTGGTGTTCTGGTTCTGGCGCGGCCGGGCCAGGTCGATGGGCTGGTGGGACGTGTTCACGTCGCCGCAAAATACAACGCTGCGCCCGTCACCGCGTAGCCGGTTGCAGTACACCAGGAAGTCAGCCTTGTACTGCATTTTGAAGGGCACGCGGGTGTGGTCGCGACCGCCATTGGGAAAATAGGCATTGATCAGCACGAAGTCGCCATAGTCAGCCACAAGGGTGCGCCCTTCGCGATCATAATCGTCGCGGCCCAACCCCACCTGAACCGCTAGCGGCTCGCGGCGGGTGTAAAGCGCCACGCCGCTATAGCCCCCCCGCTCAGCGGCGGCCCAATACGTGTGGTAGCCGGGCGGGTGGCGCAGCTCGTCGGGCAATTGATCGGGATGACATTTCGTCTCTTGCAAGGCCAGCACGTCGGGCTGCTCCTGGGCCAGCCACGGCAGGAATACCCCCTTGCGGTGCACTGCCCGTAGCCCATTGACATTCCAGCTATAGAGGGTGAGCATGAGGCGTATTCTAGCCATATTGAACCTACCCGGCCCACAAGCTACAATCCGCATCGATGTCGAACGGCAGTACGTCTGTTAATTTGTATGATCTCTCTCGCGCCGAACTGGGTGCACGGTTGGCGGCGTGGGGCTACTCCGACTACTACGCCGGGCTGGTCTGGGCCGGGCTATATCGCGATCTCGCCGCCGGTCCGGAGGCCATACCCGGCTTGCGGCCGGAGTTGCGCGCGCGGCTGGCGGCCGAAACTGTCCTGAGTGCCCTGCCCGTCCGCGCCGCCATCGACAGCGCCGACGGCCACACCCGCAAGTACCTGCTCGGCCTGAGCGACGGCGCGGCTATCGAGACGGTGTTGATGTATTTCCGCGGCCAGCCCGCGAACGCTTCCGGTCGGGCCA
>CAZSOD010000007.1:0-33247 GCA_964608255.1 uncultured Ardenticatenaceae bacterium | reverse complement strand
CCGGTCGGGCCATGACCATCCCCGGTCGGGCCGCGACCGTCCCCGGTCGGGCCACCGCCTGTATCAGCACGCAGGTCGGCTGCGCCATGGGCTGTGTCTTCTGCGCCACCGGGCAGATGGGCTTCGGCCGCCACCTGACGCCGGGAGAGATCGTCGCCCAGGTCGTCCATATCGAACGCGTTTTGCGCGCGCGCGGCGAGGCGTTACGCAACATCGTTCTGATGGGCATGGGCGAGCCGCTCCACAACTACGACGCGACGATGGCCGCCCTGGAGACAGTCATGGACCACCGCGGGCTGGCCATCGCCCCGCGCTTTATCACCCTGAGCACGGTCGGCGTCGTTCCTGGCATCCGGCGACTGACGGCCGAGCGGCGACCGGTGCGCCTCGCCGTCAGCCTTCACAGCGCAACCGATGCGGAGCGCAGCCGGCTCGTGCCGCCCGCTCGGCGCTGGCCCCTGGCGGAACTAATGGCCGCCTGCCGCGACTACACCGTGGCGCTCGACCGGCGCATTTTCTTCGAGTGGACGTTGATCGACGGTCAGAACGACAGTCTCTCAGACGCCCACGCCCTTGGTCGTCTGCTAGCCGGCATGAATGCCCACGTCAACCTCATTCCCCTTAACCCTACGCTCGGCTATGATGGGCAGCCTACAACCGGGCCGGCGGCGCGCGCCTTCCAGGCGGTGTTAGCCGAGCATGGTCTGCCCAGCACCGTCCGCCAGCGCCGCGGCATCGACGTCGCCGCCGGCTGCGGGCAATTGGCGACGGCCCCGAGCACTTCTTAAGCGTCGTCCCGGTCGGCCGACCAGTCGCGGTCACGGGTAGTGTAAATGAGCGGCAGGCTGATAAGGGTCATGCCGAACTTAACCGCCAGGTTGAACAAGAAAATCTGCCATACGGTCGCCCAGGGCAGGCTGAGCGGGTGGTTGGCCAACCCCGGCAGAGGCCCGAACGCGCCGACGGCGAAGATAAGGTTATCGATGGGGATGCTGACCGCGTTGCTGGTTAGCACTCGCGCCCATTGGTAGCGTGTGGTCACGCGCGTGACAAACCAGTGGTAGACCTCGGTGTCGGTCAACTCGCTGGCGACCTCGGCCAGGATGGACGCCAGCACAATCCGCCAGATGGGGCCGAGGATGAGGCTGAACTCCTCGCCCAGGCCCCACGACGGATCGCTTGTCACGCTGGCCGACCAGGCCAGGTAGGCCGCCATGAAGACATTGATGCCGGCGGCCGCCAGGATGAGCGTCTGCGCATTGCGCTTGCCCAGCAACTTGTGCACCACGTCGCGTAGCGTAAAGGTGATGGGGTAGATAAACGTGCCCATGTCCACGGCCAGCCCGGCGACGACGCCGATCTTGAGACTGGCAATGTCGGCCAGCATCTGCGCGCCAATGTAGGCGGACACAGCCAGAATGGCCGCCCGGCCAAAAGCAATGGCCGTTGCGCGTGGGGCAACGGCCGTCGACTCAACCTCGCTCATGTTTCGTTTGTCTCCTTGTTTTGTTTAGGCGGGAGCTGCGACCGCCGGAACCAGTATACAAGAAGAAGTAAGCAAGAGGCAGTAAGAAGGAAGTAGTAAGAAGTAGTCGGTGATCAGCGGCCCGCGATCGCGAACCATGGAACGTCCTTTGCTGCTTGCTGCTCCACATGCACACACACCACCATCCCCTCGCGCAGCCGCACCGTGGCAATGGGGCCAGTCATTTCGTTGCTTACGCCGCGAGCGGGCCCAAAGGCAAGGCGTTCATCATGTAGCGGCCAGCGCAAGCCGGTGGTGGTAGCGACCAAGGCGTCGCCGCCAAGCGGCAGGAGAGAAACGATATCCCCGGGGTGGCCGTCGATGCGCGTCTCGCCAGGCGGCGCGGCGCTAACCAGCCATGCCGATTCGCGCTCATGGACGAAGCGAATCGAGCGGCCCAGCAGCCGCGGATGGGCGAGCAGGAGGATGTTGGCCAGCATATGGTCGAGCCGGCCGCCAAAGCCGCCCATGATAACGACTTCGTGGTTGGGGTAGCGCTCGGTGGCGTAGAGAAGGGCAAGCTCAAGGTCGGTTTCGTTCTTGTCGCGCGGGTGGCGGATGACTGTGCCTGCGGCTTCAGTCACTATCACGCCGTCCGGCAGCGAATCAAGGTCGCCGATGAGCACGTCAGGACGCCGGCCAAGGATCGCCAGGTGGCGCAGGCCACCGTCGGCGGCAACGACGGCCGTAGCTCGGGCGAGCCACGGTTTTACCCAGCCCACGTCATCGAGCATGCCATTGGCGAACACGAGCACAGGAGCGCGATCCGGGTCCATGAGTGCTGCCGATGGTAGCGCCCGCGGACGCACTGCGCCACTTTCCGCTGGATGAACCTTCCGGTGGTCGTCTTGACCGCGCGTGACCAGGGGCTACACTCATCAATAATAGATTCCTCCACCCCTATGACCACAGATACCCCATCCAGTTACCGAACCAACCCCCTCCGCGGGCTGCGGCGAGTGCGCCAAACGCTCAGCGATGGCTGGCGCGCGGCCGAAATCAGTTTGCGCAACGAGAGCCGTCTCCGGCGCAATGCGCGCGTCGATTACGTCGTGATGCCTGTCGGCGGCCCGCTGCCGGAGCGCATGGGTCGCCCGCGCGGCTTCCTCGAGCGCCGGCTGCCGCTGCCGGCCGAACCGTTAAGCTTGCAACAACTCAACGCGCGCTTGGGAGCCATCGCTGACGCTGACAATACGCGCGGGGTCGTGTTCATCTTCCGGGGCTTCGGCGCCGGCCTGGCCACGCTTCAGAACTTCCGCGCCGCCGTGGCCCGGCTGCGCGCAACGGGCAAGGAGGCCATTGTCTACACTCCTTTCCTGGACCTGCCCCATTACTACGCCGCCACGGCCGCCGACCGCATCATCGTTCCACCCGGCGCGCAGTTCGAGGTACTGGGGCTTTACACCGAAATCACCTTTTTCAAAGACGCGCTGGCCCGCGTTGGCATCCAGGCCGACGCCGTGCAGATCTCGCCCTTTAAAACGGCCTTCGACCGCTTCACCCGCGCCGACATCAGTCCGGAACACCGCGCCCAGATCGACTGGTTGCTCGACGACCAATGGGACATGATCACCACCGATATGGCCGCCGGGCGCGGCCTGACGCCGGAGGCGCTGCGGGCGCTCATCGATCGGGCCTCGCTAACGGCTGAGGCGGCGCGCGCGGCCGGGCTTGTCGACATCGTGGCCTACGATGATGAACTGGCAACGGTATTGGCGGGTCCGCAGGCGACTGCGACCAGCGCGGCAAGAGAACCCGCGATCCTCAAGCTCAAGCCCTGGCGGGAAGCGCGGAAGCTGCTGCTGGAAAAGCCCCGCCATCACACTCGTCGCTTCGTGGGCGTTGTCTCGCTCGAGGGGCTAATCGCCCAGGGCGTGTCGCGCAAACCCCCTATCGATCTGCCTATACCATTCATAGGCGGAGCCACAGCCGGCGATCAGACGCTCGTCGGCCTCCTCCGCCGGGTGGAGAAGCGCCATGACCTCGCTGCGCTTATTCTGCACGTCGATTCAGGGGGCGGATCGGCGCTGGCCTCTGACTTAATCGGCCGCCAGCTTGAACTGCTGGCCGCTAAAAAGCCGGTGATCGTCTACATGGGCAACGTCGCGGCATCGGGCGGCTACTACGTCGCCGCACCAGCGCGCCACATTATGAGCCAGACAGCCACCACCACCGGCTCCATTGGCGTGCTGACCAGCAAGATCAGCACAGCCGGTGTTTACGAACGGCTGGCGATCCAGCGCGTGGGTTTCCGGCGCGGCGAGCACGCCGGGCTGTACCGTGACTCCGACCCGCTCTCAGCCGAGGAGCGGGACATCTTGCGGCGCGCCATCGAGGACATCTACGAGCGCTTCAAGGCCATCGTTGCTCGCAACCGGGGATTGACGCCGGAAGCGGTAGACGCTATCGGCGGCGGACGCGTCTGGACAGGGCGACAGGCGAGGGAACGGGGACTTGTGGACAGCCACGGCGATTTTCTCGACGCGATCAGGAAGGCGGCCGAACTGGCCGCCTTGCCCAGCGATGACGTTTACGCCATCTCCACCGTGAACCTGTTTCCGGGCAGTTCCGAGTACGCGATCTACCCAAGCGGGTCGAAGGCCGTGGTCGAGGAAGTGGCGAAGCTGCTGGCAGGCGAGCAGCTCCGGGAGCTGGCGGGCCGCCCCCTGTTGCTGCTACCCTACGAACTGCGGCTCCGGTGAGTAGTCGGCCGCGGCATCCATCTCGTCGCTCTCGTCGGAATAGACAGCCCGTTCGACAGGGCGTGAGTCGGACTGAGTCTCGCCGAGGAGGATTGTGACGGTCGTGGTGTTCCCGTCTCGCTTGTAGTCCAGGGGCCGATTCAGCCGGCGCAGGACACTCCAGATGCCGGCATTATCATTTTGCACCACGCCGACCAGGCGCTCAACGCCTTCAACCTCGGCCTCATCGGTCAGCACCTGAGTCAACTCCGTTCCGACTCCCAGACCCTGCATATCGTCGCGAACGGAGATGCCCAATTCAGCATCGCCCGAAGCTAGCCGGACGTAGCGAACGGCGCCCACCGGCACGTCCGGTCGTTCGGCCGTATCACAAAAGGCGATGAAGCCGCGGCTGTTCACAGCCATACCACTGGCGATTTGTTCCGCCTCCGACCAGAGGCGCTCCATGTCAATATGTTCCAGCGTTTGCATGAAACGCCGGTAGCGGCTGTCAGGGCCCATGTTCTCGAACAGGTCGACCAGATAGGGTGCGTCTTCCGGCATGATCGGACGAACGCGGATCGTGCTGCCATTGCGGGCAACAAAAGAATAAAGTGTCGGTCTGTACGGCATAGTCATCACAATGACGCATTGCGTCATATCTAGGATAGCATAGCCGTAGGCGAAAATCAAGCCTTCCGGCCCCTTCCAATGCGCCGCTAACAACTGGCCGCTAGACTGTCTTTATGATGGCGTTGCCCTGCAACCCTGGCAAGCCCCACGCGTATTGATAGGTAAGCACAACAAGCTGATGTCGACACGCGCCGGCAGCGGGCCGCGTCGTGCGCAATCCTGGCGAGGTAAGAAACAGAACATGAGCAAGAACGATAACGAGTCCTTGAGAACTGCCTTGGCCGAGCTGCCTTTCATCAGCGCGGCGCAAGTAGAACAATGGGTCGAACTGCAGGGGACGATCGACCGCACGCGCGATTATCTCATCCGCGCCGTCCCCCAGGCGCAATTTAGCATCGACGAAGCCCAAAAGATTCTGGCCCAGCGCACCTACACGCTAGTTTTCTTTGGCGGTACGGGGGTGGGCAAGAGTACCCTCATCAACGCCCTGCTCGGCCGCAACCTGCTGCCGACCGGCGCGGTGACGGCCGTGACCGGCACCATCGTCTACATCGAGCAAGCCGACGAGGGTGAGGCCGAGTCGCTTGTCCTGACCTACTGGAGCCGCGACGAGTTCGCCGAGCGCGTCCGTCGCCTGTGCCAGCTGGCCGAGATCGAGAGTTTTGACATCACCAACACTGGCGAGCGGGAGCAGGCGCGCAAGGACATTGAGGCGCTCGAGGAATCGCGCAAGGACCAGGCCAAGACCGAGCGCGACGAGTACCTCGACATCCTCCTCGACTGCATCGACTCCTACGAAAACAATAAAAACCTCTACCAGAACGGCGGCACACCGGCCCCGTTGAGTCTGGCCCTGGAGAACGAAGAGTCGCTCAAGCACCTGCGCGAAGATGGCTTCAAGGGCAGCCAGCAGCGCCAGATCCGGCTCATCAAATCGGCCACCTTCCGCATCCACCCCAAGACCGGGATGCCAAGCCTGCTGATGAACGGCTACTTGCGCATCGTCGACGTGCCCGGCCTGGGCGCGGGGATGCGCCTCCACGAGGCGATCACCCTTGAAGAGATGAAGCGCGAGGACGCCATGATCGTTCTGGTGACCGACGCCGGTCGCCAGCGCGTGGACGAGATGAAGTCGCTCTCGGCCGTCAACTGGATCAAGGAGAACCGCCTGTTCGGACTGAGCGGCGGCGACCTGGACGAAGCGGCGTCGAAGATCTTCCTCGTCGTCAACGGCGGCAACGTCCGCCAGGCGTTTGACCGGCTCAACTCCGGTTTGCCTGAGGCGGAACTGGAGGTCAAGGAAGTCACGCGCTACATCGCCCCTAATTACTGGGAGCGCTACGGCGGCCGCGGTCACAACCGCCCCTACTTCCTCGTTATGGCTCCGCCCGCCCTCTACTTGCAGGACCCGGAACACGCGCCCGGGGAGTTCGCCTCCGAAACAGAGCGCATTGCCAAGGTCTTCAAAGACCAACTGGGCAATGTGAACACGGGCGACCCGCTAGATCCGGACACGAAAGAGGCCCTGCTCAAGCTGAGCGAAGTCCCGCTACTGCGCGAAGCGCTCATCCACTTTATCCAGCACGAGCGCGTCCGCAGCCAGTTACGCGAGGCGGCCACCCGCACCCGCAACGCCCTGCAAGCCCTGCGCTTCTACTATGAGAAGCAGTTAGCCGCGCGCGGTGTCCAGCCGCCCTTCTCGACCAGTTGGGAGCAGTTGCAGGAGCGGCGCTACGAGAACGTCCTCGGCCGCCAGCAGAAGGAACTGCCCCGCGCCTTCCATAACGCCCTGCTGGAGCTCAGCAGCCGCACCAACACCGACGAGCGCTTCCGCCAGTTGCTCCGGCCGACGCTCAATGGCATCAAGGGCATGGTGCAGGACGCAGTGCAGCGCGAGGTCGAGACGCTGTTGGAAAACTATGGCACGGAGTACTGGGACGGCCGCGACGTGACCTATGACAACCTGATCTGGGGTACGAGCGGCATCGAAGTGCCGATCAAGCGTATCTTATTCCAGGTCGAACTGGTGATGCAGGACGCTGTTTCCAAGTTCATGCCCGAAGCGGCCGACATCATGGCCGCTGAACTGGAGCGCACGCTGGAAGCGCACGAAGTCTTCTCCCGCCTGGAGCGGGCCGGGTACGGCCAGGAGTATAGCTATGTCATCCCCGGTGAAGTGGACAACGCCGTGCCGCTGGCCGACGCCTACCGCGCGCTGGTTGGCCGCATCGGCCGCAGCTTCCGCTACACCTGCCAGCAGGCGACGATGTACGAACTGATGAAGACCGACCGATCCGTCCACGCCCGACTGGATGCCGGCGAGCGGGAGCTGGCCCTGCCGACGAATGAACGGCTGCTCGACGTGGCTCTCTACGGCCCGGAGCGCGTCGCCCGCGAGATCGCCGCCACCATGCCGCAGCCGGCGGGCAACAACAGCCAGCCCACCGCTGCGCAAGCGCCCGCTGAAGAGTCGATCGAGATTAACATCCTCGACGGTGGCGTGGGCGGCGAACCGACGCCCGACTTCGACATTAGCTTTTTGGGCGAAGCCAAGGCGCAGGAGTCCGCGGCCCTCGCCGATCTGGAACCCAGCTACGCCGACCTACTGGACAACATCGCTGTTAAGGTCAACCGCATCTTCGCGGCCATCATCGACGATCTGTTCAGCGACGACGATTTGCTCCCGCGCCTGCGTCGGCTCTTCTGGCTGGAGGCCATCAAGAGCGAGCGGGACTTCAACAATCTGCTGGTGAAGCCGATGCTGCGCCAGCACGACCGCAACCTGCACAAGCCGGAATTGCGCAAGGCCATCGAGGTCGACCTGGAGTCCGTCTCCGACCTGGAAGAACTGATGCGCGTCTGGGACGGGTTGCACAAGCTGGAGACCGGGCTGGCGATGTAGGCCAGACCGCCGACGACCGACCGCCGACCGCCGACGAATTCTGGCTGCGGTCAGCGGTCGGCCGTCAGCCGTCGGGCATGAGGAGCACACCACTATGCAAGAAACCGCCCTCAGCATGATCCGGGCCTTTCCCGGCAAAGCTCAACTGGCGACATTTGCCGGGCGGCTGCTCAATTGGCTGAATCAGGACCTCAATGCGCACGGTGAGGGGCTGACTGAGTCACGGGCGCGGGCGCTGCTGCTGGCGGCCGAAGCGCTCGATGAGCCGACACGCCACAGCTTTGCGCAACTGACCGATACAGAGACGGGTACGCGGATCGCCCTCTACGACCTGTTGCGCGAAAGCGGGTTAGGGTCTAAAGACGAGGTGGCCGCGCTGGCCGCGACCACCGCCGCGGCTGCGGCCGAGGCGCCGCCTTCGCCCGCCTGGCTGGCGCTGGCCGTCGCCGTCCACGCCTGGCGCAGCGGCTTCCCGCTCGATAGGCTCGACCCGGCCGCGCCGCCCGACCCCTATAGCCCGGCGGGACAAGTCATCAAGCGAGCGGCTTTCTTCGCCCGCCAGCAAGTGCAGCGCAGCGCCACTGAGCGGGACAAACTCGGCCGTAAATTGGCCTATGCCGGTGGCGCGGCCACGCCCGGCCTCGACGCGCTGCGTCCCGACGGGTCTATCGCGCCTCTGCCGCCCTACTTCCGGCCACCCGTTCCGGTGCGCTATCCGGAGTACACGCCCGGCGTGCAGGTCGCGCCGGAGGAAGTGGACGCGCCGACGCCGGCGACTGCGCCGGGCGCGCCGCTGAGCATTAGCGAGGCGGATCTCACGCCGCCGCCCGCGCCACCGGCGCCGTCCTCGCCCGTCGTTCAGCCACCCCTGCGAATCGACGCGTCGCAGTTGGAGCCGCCGGTTCGCCCGACGACGCAGCCCCCCGCACCGCAGCGGCCGGAGCGTCCGGCAAACGTCATCATGCCCGGCCCCGCCGCGCGCGCTAACGTCTCCGGCGCGACCTCGGCCGTCCGCCGGCGGCGCGGTCGCGCGCCGATGACAACGACCAAGCTGCGCATCCAGGTACAGGAACACCCTGATGGTCCTGGCCTCTACGGCCTGCAAGTACGCGTCAGTTCGCGCGGCATTCGCCGCTTCGTGGCCGGCACGACCAACAAGGACGGCGAGTTCATCTGCGAGTTGCCGGTGCAGGCCGAAACGGGGCTGACCTATGACGTAGACGTGACCTGGCCGCGCGACTTTGGCGGCGAGACGGAGCGCAAGTCGATCACCTTGAACGCCGACCGCACCCACTTCGTCCTGCCCTTCTACCGGACGTTGAAGGCATAGCAAGCAAACCACAGATTACACAGATTGAAGGACGCTTGAATCTGCATAAGCTGTGTAATCTGTGGTTTCGTCTGTGAGTTCTCATATGAGCGACGCGGACTGGTTGCGAGTGACGGCGGAGGATATCGCCGCGCAGGGCGAGGGTGTGACCACGCCGCCGGTGCTCACCATTGGCGCGGCCGACATTCCCGATGTCGCGCCACCGCCGGTGGCGCGCCGCCACGGCATCCAGATCACGGCCGAGGACGTGGCCGCCTTTGAACCTGCGGGAGAGGCGGTCGTCGCCCCGCTGGAACGGCAGATGTTCGAGCTGATTAACTCCGCTCGCGCCGAACACCTGCCCAAGTGGATAGGCCGCGGGCCGCTGCGGTGGCACCCCGCCCTGGCTGCGGTCGCCCGCCAACACGCCGCCGATATGCTTCAGCGCCGCTATGTCGCCCATGTCACGCCGGAAGGGGCCAATGTCGCCAACCGTCTGGACCGCGCGGGCCTCAGCTACATCGCCTGCGGCGAAAACATCGGCGTCATCTACGGCCCGGCCAGCCACGGGCCGCGTGGCGTCGTTGAAGTACAATCGGCATTCATGAACCAGCCGCGCCGCCTGACGAACCACCGGGGCAACATCCTGAATCCGGTCTGGACGCATGCTGGCGTTGGTGTAGCCTATGCCCCGGAAGGGCAACTTATCGTCACGCAATGCTTCATTGCGACACTGACCAAGCCCGTTTGACCGGCCCGGTGCGATGCACCTTCTGAGGTGCGTCGCACCTTCTTCGACCGGGATCAGAGAGGTGCGACGCACTTTAGAAAGTGCGACGCACCCGCTGTTACGTGAGGAAATAGTGACGGAACCAGAAACAATCGTCATTACCGACCCCGATAGCGACCGCTACCACACGTTCGGCTACATTAGCTGGTGGCAGCAGGAGGTCGTGCGCAACGCGACGGTGCTGGTCATCGGCGCCGGTGCATTGGGCAACGAGGTCATCAAGAACCTGACCCTCATGGGCATCGGCAACATCCTGATTGCCGACTTCGATACCATCGAGGATAGTAACCTGAGCCGCTCGGTGCTCTTCCGCGCCGATGACCGCGGCCGGCGCAAGGTCGACGCCGCGGCCGATGGCGTGAAGGCCCTCAACCCTGACGTGAAGGTCAAGGCCTGGCACGGCGACATCAACTTCGAAATGGGCCTGGGCGTCTTTCGGCACGTAGACGCCATCGTCGGTTGTCTCGACAATCGCGAGGCGCGACTGTCAATCAACCGCTTTTCGTGGGCGGTCAACCGGCCGTGGGTCGATGGCGCCATCCAGGAGTTGATGGGTATCGTTCGCGTCTTCTGGCCGGGGCAAGGCGCGTGCTACGAATGCACGCTGACCGATCTCGACTATCAGATCATCAACCTGCGCTACTCGTGCCCGCTCCTGGCGCGGCAGAACATCCTGCAAGGGAAAGTGCCGACGACGCCAACCAGCGCGTCTATCGTCGCCGCCTTCCAGACGCAGGAGGCGCTCAAGCTACTGCACCAGATGGAGGTGCAGCCGGGTAAGGCGCTGATGATCAATGGCCTGACCAACGATATTTACCTGACGGAGTACCCGATCAAGCAGTACTGCATGAGCCACTCCACGCTGGACCCCATCGTCGAGTTGCCGGAGGCTACGGCCGAAGGCACGACGCTGGCCGGCCTGCTAGCCATCGCCCGCGAGCAACTTGGCCCGGAGGCAGTGCTGGAGTTCGATAGCGAACTGGTCGTATCCATGGATTGCGGGTCGTGCGGGCTGGTGGAGCCCGTTTTCCAGCGGATGGCCCGCCTCTATGAGGACGCGGCCGTTTGCCCCAATTGCGGCGCCAAGCGCGAGATGCACCTCACCCACCGCATCGCCGGTGACGAGGCGTTTCTCGACCGCACGCTGGCTCAGGTCGACGTGCCGCCGCTCGGCATTATCCGGGCGCGGAATGGCGGCGAGCGCGTCTACTACGAGTTGACGGGCGACAAGGCGACCTTCTTGCAGTTCAGCTAGGCGGCTGCAACCCATGCGGCCGTTTTGCGTAATGTCTTACGAATATCCAAGCAAAGATGGAGGCTTTTGACAGATGGCGAGCACCAAAGTAATCATTTACGATCCCACGGGGTCAAAGAAAACCCCGGTCGAGTTGCCGGATGACGTGCCTATGCGCCGGCTGATCCCCGCTCTGGTGAGCAAGATGGGTCTGCCAACGACGCAGGGCGCGAATCCGATCACCTACCGGCTGGACCACCGCTCCTCCGGCAAGCGACTCGGCGATGAGGAATCGTTGCGGGACGCGAGCGTGAAGGAAGACGACATTCTGAGCCTGTTCCCGGAAGTAACAGCCGGCTAGCCAGCCGCGGCGTCATCCGGACGTCTTCATCACAACGCACACTCACGACACTGTTTCCAGAGATGCCCTTCCCGGGGCGCGCCGGGCCGCCGGTAAGCAAGCTCGGCGCTCTGCCGCGAAGGGCATTTGGCTATCCCATAGGGCGCGGGTTGCCGACCCGCGTCGCAACATCTAATCGAGGCGACCATGTCTTTCGACATTCGTGAAACCCGGCTGCGCAACGATTACCAGCGTGTGCGCGACCTGGCGAATCGGAGCGACTTCATCCATATCATCAGGACGGAGGGTGACCCGCCGGAACGGTACCTGATCCGCTACACGTGCCGCGGGGTCGAGGGCGTTAGCGCCAGCAACCGCCCCGTCTATCGCGAGCAGCATGACGTGCAAATCTATCTGCACGCCGAGTACCCTTTGAAGCAGCCGCAGTTGAAGTGGTTGACGCCGATCTTTCATCCCAACATCCACATCACTGGCGCCGTCTGCATTGGCGCCTGGTGGCCGGCCAAGACGCTGGACGAGCTGCTGCTGACTCTCGGCGAGATGCTCCAGTATAAGAACTACGAGCCGCGCGACCCAATGAACTCCAAAGCTGCGGCTTGGGCAATGGGTCACAAGACACTGTTCCCGGTGGACGACCGGCCGCTGAAGGGTCAATCCGTCGCCGACATGATCAAGATCGGCAGCGAGGAGTCCGAGTCCGATGACCTCGGCATCAAGCTCGGCTAATCTGCCCGAGAACGGGCCATCCAGCGTCGCCGCGCCGCCCGTGCCGGGCAACGGACACCGCGAGGCCGTCGCCGGTTTGCCATTTCGCAACCCGCCCGCCCCACCGGCGGAATGGCTGCGTCATGGCGAGGTGCCGGGCGAAGGCCAGCCGGTCGTGCTGGTTCATCAAATGGCGTTGCTCCAGATTAGCGCCCACAGCCGCAGCAATGTGAACTGCGAACTGGGCGGCGCGCTATTGGGACACGCCTACCGTCATAAGGGCGGCCTGGTTGTCGAAGTGCAGGCCGCGTTGGCGGCCAGCAGCGACGACCACGGGCCGGTTCACTTCACGTTTTCGGCCGATTCCTGGTCAAAGCTTCACCGCGATCGTTCGGCCCATTATGCGCAACTTGATATCGTTGGCTGGTTCCATACCCATCCCGATCTGGGCGTCTTCTACTCCAGCGACGACGTGATCGTCCACTCAGCGGCCTTCACCCTGCCCTGGCACGTAGGCCTCGTCGTCGACCCCGTGCGCGAAGAGGCCAGCTTCTTCGGCTGGGTCGATGGCGCGCTGAAGCCTCTGGGCGGCTTCTACGAACTGCGCGAGCGTCAGCCAGAGTCGCAGGTTGCCTGGCGGGCTGTGCCCAGCGCCGTCTGGGACCGGCCCTATGAGCCAGAGCCGCAACCGGCAGCCGCAGGCCCCAGCCGTGTTGTCCTGTCGCGCAGCGGCCGGCCGCGCTTTTCGGCGCGCGAATTGGGGTTGGCCGCCTCGGCCGGGGCGCTGCTCTTATCTTTTTTTTTAGTCATCGGCGGCGTTCTTCTCCAGCGGCGGATAGAGCTACTGGAGACGACGGTCCTTAATCTGGCCGAGCGCGCGCTGGCGCAGAGCAACGGGCTGACGTGCCCCGACCCGCGTCTGCGCATCCTCGCGCCGCTCACCGGCGCTCGCTATCCGCTCGACGCGCGCATCCCGTTGATCGGGACGGCCGACCTGCCCGCCGCCGTGCGATACCAGCTCGACGTTCGCGTGCCAGGGGCGGAGACGTGGACTACGGTAAAGAGCCGCCGCGGCCACGAGCGATTGGGTCAGCTGGCGGTATGGGACACGGCTGGGCTGCCGTCTGGGGTGTACGAACTCCGCCTCGCCGCCGTCGATAGCAACAATATCCACCTGACCGGCAGCAGCATCTGTACTATCTCGTTGATGCTGGCTGGCGAGAATTGAGCTTCCTGCGCCTGAAGGGTTGCGGAAGACCGATAAGGTCTGACTCGAGACATGACCGACCAAACCCATCTCACTTACGCTGCCCAACTGACCCTGACCGTTCCCGGCAACGGGCCGTCGGCCACGGTGACCGTAACCCTGGCTCCAGGCGATACCGTTCTCAGCAGCGGGCAGGCTAAGCCGCTGTCCGAGTGCACGCTGGCCGAACTCCGCGCCTATGCCGGCGCGCTCGAGGCCGAGGTTTGGGAAACCTACGGGGCCATCACCCTGCACCAGCTTGTCGAGGAATCGCAGCTTGAGGTCGAGGTCAAAGCACTGGATGAGAGCGGCGGCACCGGTGCTCCGGTGGCGGACTGGGTGCAACAGGCTATCATCTTGGCCCCCACAGCCGCGGCGCCAGCAACCGCCGAGGAACTGCCAGGAACCGCAGCGCATGAGACAGCACCGGAATCGCTACCCGCCTCCGACCCGCCGCCCGCGCCTGAAACGCAAGAACGGCAAGCGGCAACCGCGCCGGCCGAGCCAGAAACTCCCGCCGCGCCCGAACCGAGCGGGCCGGCCGCCGGCGCGGTCAACACGCCGGCCATTATCCCCAGCCAGGCGCGGGTCCGTGTCGCTGGCGGGCGGTTGCCTCTGGCTGAATCGGGCGGGGCGGCGGTGGATATCCTGCTCGACGAAGCACCGCTGCGCGCCATGCAGGCTCATGCTCTGAGCAGTCTTGACCGCGAGGTGGCGGGCGTCATGGTTGGCCGCCAGCCGGAGAAGCAGCCCGACGGCCGCTACGTCGTCCACGTGATCGACAGCATCATTGCCAAGCACACTAAAATGCAGGGCGCGAGCGTCACCTACACGCCCGAAAGCTGGCGCTATCTGAACGACACGCTCTGGGAGCGCTATCCCAACGAGAGCGCCGTGATGGTCGGGTGGTACCACACGCATCCCGGCTTCGGCATCTTTCTGTCCGGCATGGACCTGTTCATCCACCAGAACTTCTTTACCCAGATTTGGCACGTGGCCTACGTGCTGGACCCGCGCGCCCGCACCAGCGGCTTCTTCTGCTGGAACCGGCAGAAGACGAAGGTCAACCGCTACGACTTCTTATGGCCGGATTGGGCGGCAGAGTCGTGGTAGTGAGGAACGGGGGGAAAGGGACTACCGCCTTCGCCTTGTGGCGGAGGAAAGTGTGATGGGCCGCAAAACGGAGTAGGAAAATGGTGTATAATCGGGGATTAGAAGCGCAGGGGATCGGCGCGCGGGGCGCGGCCGAACCAGGGATGGCTGACGGCCAGCCCGGCGTTTCCAGGTCTCGGTCAATGGACGCGAAAGAATACCCTCTGATCCGCATCACGGATACCGACATCGCGCAGGCAAACCAGCTAAGCCTCTCCTGCCCGATTTGCGGCAACGCGGTGGAGAATCACACCGACGGGGCCGCGCTCGTGCCGCTTGTGTGCGATAAATGCGGCACGCTCTATCACCGCGCCTGCTGGGAGCAGAGCGGCGGCAAATGCGCTGTGCTCGGCTGCGGCAGCAACAAGTTCCACATCTACGGCAAGGACACCAAGCCGGTGCTGAAGGTCAAGTACACCGACCTGCCCGCGCCGCCGGTGAACGGCCGCACCGGCCCCAGCGCCCAGACGCGCCGGCTCAAGGAAGAGCAGCGCCGCCAGGTGCAGCGCATGACCCTCTTCGAGCGCTTCTGGAAGTGGCTGCTCGACCAGATCAAGATCAACCCCTGAGTTTCAGACCTGACAGGCCTTCCGCGACCTGTCAGGTCTCCCCCCCATGATCCGCCCCCACCGCCTGGATGAGACGTCGGCCTTCCTCGGCCAAACCTGCGCGCTGTGCAAGCAGGAATTTGACGTCGGCGACCAGATCGTCGTCTGCCCGGAGGACGGCAGCCGCCATCATGTGCATTGCTGGGAGGCCAACAACAACCACTGCACGGCCTATGGCTGCAAGGGCGAAGGGGAAGTAGGCGTACCGCGGCCGACGATGGGGCGTTCACCGTCCCCTGCCAACCCGCGCCCCCCGGCCCGCCCGCGAGTTATCAGACAGGAGCCGGAGCCGGCCACTCGTCCGCGCACGACACCGCCCCCACCGGGGGCGCGCCGTCAATCGCCCCGCCCGGCGGCCGCGCGTCCCATCCCCAACGCGCCTGGCTCCAAGGTACGCACGTTGCCGGCGGGCAGCTTTGGCTGCATGCGCACCTGCCTGTTCCTCGTCATCGTCGCCGCTGTCCTTGCTACCGTTCTTCTATGCGCCGGGGTCTGGTACCTGATCGACTCAACAGCCCCGAACACCGGCAGTATCCCGGCTTTACAACCGCTTTGCCGCGAGCTGGCGATGGGGCTGACTATTATCTAAGTTCTTAACTCAAAAGCCGTCGCGCCTGACGCGCCAAGGAGTCCATGCCATGATGTCCGCCTACGAAACCCTGCTCGCCCGCGTCCACGAACTGGACGATCTGAACAAGGCCAACGGCCTCCTTTACTGGGATCGCGAGGTGAATATGCCGCGCGGCGGCTCGGCCGAGCGCACGGCGCAGATGACCACGCTCAGCAGTCTCATCCACCGGCTATCTACGGCCGACGAGATGGGTGAACTCATCGAGCGCGCCGCGGTCGAACTGGACGGCGTCGACTACGACAGCGACGAGGCCAGCCTCATTCGCCTGCTGCGCCGCAACTACGCCGATGCGCGCAAGTTGCCGGAAGCGTACGTGGCCCGTTCGGCGACCGTCAGCGGCGCGGCGCGCGAGGCATGGGTCAAGGCCCGCGCCGAGAAGGACTTCGCCGTCTTCCGGCCGTGGCTGGAGCAGGTAGTCGAGTTGTGCCAGGAGATGGCCGAGTACTACGGCTACGAGGACGAGCGCTACGACGCCCTGCTGGACAAGTACGAGACGAACATGAAGACGGCCGAGGTGCGGGCCATCTTTGATGCCCTGAAGGCCGAACTTGTCCCGCTGCGCGAGGCAATTGACGCCAGCGGCGTGGCGATTGACGACCGCCTTCTCCACCAGCCCTATGACGTGGAAAAGCAGAAGCAGTTCGCCCGCACCATCGCCACAGCCATCGGCTATGACTTTGACCGCGGCCATCTGGGCACGGTCGTCCATCCCTTTGCCAGCAGCTTCAGCCGCAACGATGCTCGCATCACGACCCGTTGGTACCCAGACTTCCTCTGTCCCTCCCTCTTCGGCACGCTGCACGAGTGCGGTCATGCCATGTATGAGCAGGGCACCGCTCCCGGGCTCTCCCGCACACCGTTGGCCCGCGGCACGTCACTGGGCATCCACGAGTCGCAGTCGCGGATGATGGAGAACCTCATCGGCCGCAGTCGCGGCTTCTGGCGGGCGCACTTTCCCGCGCTACAGGCGCTGTTCCCGGAGGCGCTGGGTGGGGCGACGGCCGAGGAGTTCTATCGCGCCGTCAACAAGACCCAGCCATCGTATATCCGGGTTGAAGCCGACGAGCTAACCTACAACTTCCACATCATTCTGCGCTTTGAGCTGGAGCAGGCCATGCTGAACGGCGACCTGGCCGCGGCCGACCTGCCAACGGCCTGGAACGACAAAATGCAATCGCTACTGGGTATCGTCCCGCCAGACGACAGCCAGGGTTGCCTGCAAGACGTGCACTGGTCGCGTCCGGGCTTTGGCTACTTCCCGACCTACGCGCTGGGCAATCTCTACGGGGCGCAGTTCTTCGAGGCGGCCAAGGCCGGCAGCCCCGCTATCGGCGAGGAACTGGAACGCGGCGAGACGGCCGCTCTTCTGGCCTGGCTGCGCGAGAACATCCACCGCCACGGCAAGAAATTCACGCCGGGTGAGCTCGTCCGGCGCGTCACCGGCCAGCCGCTCAGCCACGCCGCCTTCATGCGCTACGCCAACACCAAATTCGGCGACCTGTACGGTCTGGCGTAGGAAGCCTCAACGGCAAGGACGCAGGGACGCAAAGCCCGGAAGATTTTTCGGGCTTTGCGTCTTGCGTTATGTGCTTTTAGAACGTGAAGCCGCCGCGGAGGCGGATGACGCCCAGGAGGACGAGAAGCACCGACAGGGCGACCAGCAGAAGCTGATTGCGGTACTTCTTCGGCGAATCATCCGACCGTCGCCAAAGGGCCGTCAAATGCGCGGCAATGACTGCCAGCAGCATGGTCGTCGCGTGTTCGATGCGCGGCGGCGTCAGCCCGCCAAAGAAGATAATCAGGATCAGGCCCAGCAGGACGTTGATGTCTAGCAAGATGGTGTAGGCGCTCAACAGGGCGCGATCCAGCGCCGCGTACCGTCGCCTCCCCAGCCAGCCGATGAGAAACTTGATGATGATGACGACCGCCAGGATGGCGACGAGCCAGCGGACTTCGCCGTGAATCGTCATAAGGGTTTCCATGGGAATACATTCTCCTTAGCTTGAAAGAAAAGCCCAATGTCGGGCTCTACTCTTCTTCTCTATCGGCATCCGGCGCTTCCGTGCGTCCAGCCGTTGCCGGAAACTCAACGCGCGCCCGGGTTACGGCCAGGCGGTCAATGTCGAGGACGGTAAAATGAACGTCGCGCAGGGTCGCGGCGTCGCCACTGAGTGGCGGGCGGCCCAGCAGGGAGACAATAAGGCCGCCCACCGTTTCGACGTCGGGCAAATCCTGCTCCTGGCCCAGATAAACGTCTTCCTTCAGGTCGTCCAGCAAGTAGTCGCCGGCCACCTCGAGAACCCCGGGAGCCACCGCTACGTACGGCTCCCGTTCCTGATCGAACTCGTCGCGCACCTCGCCAACGACTTCTTCAACCAGGTCTTCCAGCGTCACTACGCCGGCAAGCCCGCCGAACTCGTCGCGGACGACGGCCATGTGCAGTCGCTGCTTCTTGAAGGCCGCCAGCAGCCGGTCCACCCGGAAGTCTTCAGGAACCTGCGGCGCGGCGCGCAGGATCAGGCGCAAGTCGAACGGCCCGTTGGGTCCAAGGGTAAAGCGCACCAGGTCCTTCAAGTGTAGAATGCCAACGATGTGG
Source organism: uncultured Ardenticatenaceae bacterium (assembly GCA_964608255.1). Lineage (GTDB taxonomy): Bacteria > Chloroflexota > Anaerolineae > Promineifilales > Promineifilaceae > Promineifilum. Next base: position 14,874 of record CAZSOD010000007.1, on the reverse strand, counting down.
TCGGGATCAGTCTCATAGACGGGGAAGCGGCTGTGGCGGCTCTCGGTCACGCTGCGGATCAGTTCATCCTGCTGACAGTGTACATCCACCAATTGCACCCGGCGACGCGGCGTCATGACTTGCCCAACCGTGCGCTCGCTGAAATCGAAGATGTTGCGGATGATCTCCTCTTCATCCCCCTGGATCAGCCCTCCCTCGGCGCTTTCGGCGACGATAAGCTCCAGTTCCTCGGGGGCCATGAGCCGTTCGTGACCAAGAGCCGGTGGAATGCGGAAGAGGCGCAGCAGCAGGTTGCCAATGCCGTTGAGGACGCGCACCGGGTAACTGAACACGCTGCCCGTTAGGCGCATAAGCGGGTCGAGCCGCAGGGCCATCGAGGAAGGGTCAGAAAGAGCCAGCGCCTTGGGAACCATCTCGCCGATGACAACATGCAGATAGGTAAGGAGCGACAGGGCGACGATGTAGCTGACCGTGGCCGCGCCGGCCGCGCTCATGCCGGTAACCGTCACCAGGTATGGCTCGACAAAGTGACCGATGGCCGGTTCGCCATACATGGCCAGACCGAGCGAGGCCAAGGTGACGCCGAGTTGGGCTGTGGCAATGTAGTGGTCGAGCCGCGGCCGAATCTCCAGCACCTGCAAGACGTTGCCGGCGATGCTATTGCCTTCGTCGGCCATCTGCTCCATCTGCGTATCGCGCACGCCGATGATGGCGAACTCAGCCGCCACGAAAAAGCCGTTGACAACAACCAGGACGACAATAACCACCGCCGGCACCAGTAGCCCGACCGGCGACGGCAACGATTCGGTCGCCGCGAGCGCGGCAAAGAAGAGACTCACGCCTGGAAGGCCCAGCCCCATCAGCAGGAACTTAGTCATGTTCGGCGATATCCCATTCCGAGAACGGTGAGTCAGTCTCGCCGGGCGGTAGAAGGAGCGACACCTCGCCTACGCCCAGGTCTTCCATCGTCTCGACACGGATAACGACGTCGCCGAAGCGCGCTTCGTCGCCGCGCACCGGCGGGCGGCCGAGGCGGCTGAAGACCAGGCCGCTCAGCGTGTCGGCCGTTTCCTCCGGCAGCTCCAATTCCAGGTACTCGTTTACGTCGCTCACCAGCAGGTCGCCGCGTAGATAAATGCGCCCCTCTTTGTCGCGGGCGATAACCGCCGCCTCGTCGTCAAACTCGTCCTGCAACTCACCGAATATTTCCTCGATGAGGTCTTCCAGCGTCAGCAGTCCGGCCGTGCCGCCGAACTCATCAAAGACGATCGCCAGGTAGCGGTTCTGGAGGTCGAGCTGATCCCAAACGTCGGAGACGGCCAGCGTTTCCGGCACGTACACGACCTCGCGCACAACATCGCCCACGTCGCTGATGCCTTGATGGTAGAGGCGGAAAACGTCCTTGACGTGGACAAAGCCGACGATGTCGTCGATGGACTCGCGGTAGAGCGGGATGCGGGAGAAGCCCTCGCTAATCGCCAGGCGCATCAGGTCAACGGCGCTGGTCCGAAGCGAGGCGGCGACGATGCGCGTGCGGTGGACCATGACCTGACGCGCCGTCAGGTCGCGCAACCGCAGGGCGTTGCGCAGCAGCCGCCGCTCGTTATCGTCGAGCAGGCCGCCTTCGTGGCTCTCCGTAACCAGCAGTTCGATCTCCTCAGCCGAATGGGCGCGACCGCCTTCGCCCCTGTTTTCACGGCCGAGCAGGCGCAAGAGCAGGATGGCGCTGCCGTTGAAAAGCCAGATGGGCAGCGCGAACAGCACCAGCGAGATGCGCATCGGCCAGACGACGGCGCGGGCCATGCCCTCCGGGTACTGGATAGCCAGCGATTTGGGGAACAACTCGCCGATGATCACCTGGAGCGCGGTGATGAGCACCAACACGCCGATAACGGCGATGGACTGGCTCAAACGCGCCGCAGCGGCAGGTGACACAACCCCGGCGAGCGCTCCGCTGAGAGGCTCCACCAGCCGTTCGGCGATGGCTCCCTGGGCGTAGGCGCCCAAGACAAGCGAGGAAATGGTAATGCCTACCTGGCACGCAGCGACGTAGCGGTCAAGCTTGCGACTGTCCTCCAGATAGGGCAACAGCATCTTCGCCAGTGAGTCGCCCTGCGCGGCCATCTGGCTGACGCGCGTGCGGCGCGCGGCGACGGTGGCAAACTCGGCTCCGACGTAGAGCGCCGTCAGCAGGAGCATCAGGCCGATGGTGACAAATGAGACCAGTACGAGCGTCACAATTGATCGCTTTTCAGGCGCGGGCAGGCAGCGCAACACGGCCATCGTCCAGAACAGACGGCGGTCGCACCGCCCCGCTGGCGGCTTCTAATGGCGGTGGTGCAAAGCGGGCAGGGACTCGGCGGCTCCGAGGCAGGGTCGGACAAGACTAACGTACTCCCCGGCGTCCGGGCATGGGCGCTGCCAGATTCGCAATGGCGCTGGTAGACATAGAAAAGGTTTGTTTGGTTGCGTCGAGGGTACGTCCGCACAGGGTGACCCGATGGCTAAATGACAGAGCGATTATAGTGAGCGACGGTCAAAAGTCAATCGCTTCTCAACTGCGCACCGTCGAGCGAGACCGTTGCCAGCCCGAAATAGTCGGCCTGAAGCTGCCAGGCGTTCCCCTCCGGGCGCAAGGCTAAAAAGCGCGGCGTCTCGCCCGTAGATGACTGATAGCGTTCCGGCAAGTACCACTTGATCGGCCGCACCTGGGCGAAGCGATGGCGGAAGCCGGCCCGCGCCTGGTTGTTCCATAGGACGAGCAGATGAGGATCGGCCGCATCCGGAACGTAGTGGACGCCCGCCTCCAGCAACAATTCCACGAGCGCCCGCGTCTGCGAGACGGTCATGTCCACACCGTAATCGGCGAGCTGGCCCGGGGCATCGAGAAGGCCCTCAAGGCGCGCCGCCAGGTTTGCCTTGACAACGCTGTCCAGGCGGAAAGCGGCGATCATGGCCAGCGCCGTCTCGCGGCGGCGGTCGCGGTGCGAACACAGGGCGTACTCACCGGCCGCCAACAGGGTGATCGTCGCCGCGCCGGGCAGCATCGGTAGATCAAGGCGCGCCGTCTCTCGCGCCTCGTCGTAGGTCCAGTCCAGCGGCTTCGTCGCGCCATCCATCAGCAAGGAAGCCGCGCCCGGCGCCGCTACTCCATGGACATGGACAACATAGCGCCGGCCGGCGGGCACGACCGAACGGTCGCCCTCGGGTGGGGCAAGCAAGAGGCGCAGCCGCCCACCATCGGCCTTGTCGTAGCGCTGTTCAAAGCGGCTAAGCGCATACGCGCCCGCGCGGTAGGCCGTCGTTTCGCCGTCATCTTCATAAAGGACAAAGCGGCCATCAGCCCCGGCGAACACGTGCAGGTGCAGATCGACCGGGTTGCCCACCCCGCCCCAGCCGGCGCGCGGCCCTAGGGGCACGATCGCCCCGGCGCGGGCGAAAACGGGTATGTCGCCCGGCGCGCCGTAGCGAGCATGCCACGCGTCGCCGGAGTAGTGCGCGCCACTGAAGAAGTCAAACCATTCGCCTGGCGGCAACCAGACGACCTGCCGCGACAGGTGAGTGTCGGGATCGGCGGGCGCTGTGTAAGGAGCGGCGATGAGGTCCGGCCCGAAGAAGTACTGGCCGGGACAGGCATAAGCCTCCTCGCGCTCCGGAAAGTCGTGGTACATGGGTCGCACCGGCGCGAGCGCTTGGCGTTCATTCAGCCACGAGAGGGTGTAGAGGTAAGGGATGAGCGCGTGGCGCAGTTGCATCGCGTCGCGCGTTACCCGCAACACCTCGGCATCGTAGCCCCACGGTCGCCGCTCATGAAACGGGTTTTTGGTGCTGTGCAACCGTAGGATAGGACTAAACACGCCGAACTGCACCCAGCGGGTGAAAAGTTCGCCGTCTTCGATGCCCTGCATATGGCCGCCGATGTCGTGGCTCCACCAACTGTAAGCGACATTGGCAGCCGTGGCCGTCATATAAGGCTGAAAGGCCAGCGACGCCCAAGAGACGACGGTGTCGCCGGAGAAGCCGATCGGGTAGCGCTGGTTGCCCAGCCCGCCCCAGCGCGAAAAGATGAACGGGCGCTTGCCGTCGCGGGCTAGGTCGTAGAAGTGCAAGTGATTCAGCCACCATAGCGGATCGAGCCCGGCCAACTTGCTGGCGGTCCCCTGCTGCCAGTCCATCCACCAGAAATCGACGCCCAACGCTTCCTGGGGATGGTGCAGCACTTCAAAGTAAGCGGCGGCGAAGCGCGGATCGGCGATATCAAAGGGGATGGCTTCTCCCGCCGCCGGGTCGAGGTCGAGACGGGCGCACATCTCGGCGTAGGCGCTCTCGTGCGGCCTGATGCCCAGCGCCGGATGCAGATTCAGGGCCGTCCGCAGCCCCTGGCGGTGGAGCCAGTCGATGAACTCGGCCGGGTCGGGGAAGAGGTCGTTGTTCCAGGTGTAGCCCGTCCAGCCATTCACGCCCGGCCCGACGTCAACGAGATGCCAGTCCATGTCGATGATGCAAACCGACAGTGGCACGTCGTGTTCGCGGAAGCCGGTCATCAGCTGCTTCAGGTCGCCGGCGCTGTAGGCCCAGTAGCGGCTCCACCAGTTGCCGAGCGCCCAGCGCGGCAGCAGCGGCACCGGCCCGCTCACAGCGGCGTAGTCGCGCAGACAGTCGTGAAAAGCGCGGCCGTAGCCCAGGAAATAGAGGTCGAGCGACCCTTCGACCGCATCACGCGCGCAAAGCCAGCCCGCCGCGTCAAAGACCAGGGTGTGGCTATCGTCTACAATCGTCCAACCGTCGCGCGAGAGAAGCCCGAGCTCCAGCGGCGCGGCCCCGTCAATGGTGTCGAGCGTGCGGCGCGTGCCGCGCAGGTTGCCGGTAGCTGCATCGCCATAGCGCCACGTTGGGCCCTGCGGCAACAGCGTGACGCTCAGGGTCTCGTCGGCAAACAGCCCGCCGCGCCAGATAAGCCGGAGGTGATCAGTAGTCAGTGTCAACCCACTGCCATCTCTGTCTACGCGAAACGCGGGCACAGGCTGGCGGCGATACCAGAAGACCTGGCTGGGGCGATCCTCAAAACGGCCGTCGGAACTATATTCCATGCGGATCAGGCGCGAGGTCAGCACGGTGAAGCGCGCCGGCCCGGCGGCGACGACCGCCGCGGGGTCGGCCTCGGCCGCGAACGAGACGCGTCGATAAGCGGGCGTTGTCGTGGGCTGCAAAACGGGCTTGGTCATGGACGGATTATAGCGGGATGCAGGGGCGTGGGGGAGCGAGGGCGCAGGGTGATCGTACCCCCACTCCAGCGCTCCGATCACATTGCCGCCCGTCGCCGCGGCACTATAATCCCCTCATGACCACCTCCGCCCTGATCGTCGTCGACGCTCAAGTGAACATGTTTGAGCCACAGCCAGTTTTTCGCGCACCGGAGGTACTGGAACGGTTGAAGCAATTGGTCGCGCGAGCGCGGGCGGCGGGCGCGCCGGTCGTCTTCGTTCGCAACAATGGTGGACCGGACGACCCGGATCGACCGCACTCGCCCGGCTGGGCGATTCACCCGGCGCTGGCTCCGGCCGAAGGGGAGAGCATCGTCGATAAGTTCACGCCGGATGCATTCCATCAGACCAGTCTTGGCGGCATCCTCGCCGCGCGGGGTGTCGGCCGCGTTGTCCTGGCCGGGATGCAAACCGAGTACTGCATCGACACCACCACCCGGCGCGCCTTCAGCCTGGGCTATCGCGTCACGCTGGCCGCCGACGCCCACAGCACCTACCGGGGCCACCTTCCGGCCGAGGAGATCATCGCCCACCACAATGGCATACTGGGAGCTTTTGCCCAGGTCTGTCCCGCGGCCGACATAACCTTCGACGCGCCGCCGCGCCCGGAAGTAGCCGTTGAGGCCCTGACTGCCGCCGATTTGAGCGGCATCGCCTCCGGGCTGGACGAGTGGCCGGAATACGAGAACTGGATCGCCGGCAATGACGGCCGGCCGTTCTGGCCTCATAGCCATCCCGGCCGCGTGGCCGACGCGCTGAATCAACTCAAGGACCCGACCAGCCGTTTCCGGGGACATTACACAGACCCGCCACGCTGGGAGATGGGGCTGGCCCGCGCCTTCTACCAGCCTCTGGAGAACATTCCAATGGCCTTTCGCGCTGCGGCCGTCGCCAGTGTATCGAAGGCCATCGACCACCTGTTGCAGAATCCGCGCAACCCGCTCTCGCCCCATATGCGCCCCGTCCTCGATCTCGACCAGGCAAGGGCAACGTCGATCAGACCAGGCGAAAAACTTTGGCTCTATGACGCCCGTGACCTGCGATTGTTCTACGTGCCTTCGGTCACGAGGGACCGGTCGGCCGCCGAGCGGCGCTACGTGTTTCTGCTCTGGCTCGCGCCCGGCGTGCCCGTCAGGAACCCTTTTCTGGCGTGATGCCCGCCGACCGCCGCCGGAAAAAGCCGGGTTACAAGGAAAGGCGAAACGCATGCCAACGACATATGACACGCGACGAACGCCAACGGACCACCTACAACTGACCACTGCTTACTGATGACTTCCCCTGCCCCTCTCCTAGTCGCCTTCGTGGGCGACCTGATGTTCACCACCCGCATCGCGCAGGTGGCCGCGCACCTCGGCTATCATGTGCAGTGGATCGAGACGGCCGACCAGTTGGGCGCGGCCCGCGAGGAGTTGCCTGGAGAGAGGCCGGGCGAAATGCTCCACGGCCGGGAAGGCCGTCTCTTCGAGCAGATCACCCGCTGGCAGCCGGCGCTGATGCTGTTTGACTTGAACAATGCCGCTATCCCCTGGCGCGAGTGGATCGCCGCGCTCAAATCCTCACCAGCCACGCGCCGGATTCCGATTTTGTGCTTCGGCCCGCACCAGGACGTCGCGACGATGACGGCGGCGGCGCAAGCCGGCGCCGACGCCGTGCTGGCTCGCTCGCGTTTCACCGCCGATATGCCTGCCCTGCTCCAGAAGTACGCCCGCCTACCGGATATGGCGGCGCAAGCGGCGGCCTGCGCCGAACCCCTTTCGGATCTCGCGCGGCGCGGGGTCGAGTTGTTTAACGAAGGGGCCTACTACAAATGCCACGACGCGCTCGAAGAAGCCTGGATGCTCGACACCGGCCCCGGCCGCGAGCTCTACCGGGGCATCCTCCAGGTGGGCATCGCCTATCACCAGATTGAGCGCGGTAACTACCGGGGGGCGGTCAAAATGCTGCTGCGCGCGCGCCAGTGGCTAGAGCCGCTGCCGGACGTATGCCGCGGCGTGGACGTAGCCGCATTGCGCGCCGACGCCGACCGCGTCCATGCTGCGCTCCTGGAGGTTGGCCCCGAACGCGTGGCCGACCTCGACCGGACCCTCTTCGGGCCGATCCGGCTGGCGTAACGTAACCCCGGCCCACTGTGCGCCCAGGTGAGATTAGACAACGAAACCGGGCCGCAGTGTAACGCCTGCCGCGGCCCGGTTCGTTAGACAAGTTCTACGCTTCGGCGGCGGCCTAGCTCATTGTGCCGAACCAGCCGCGGCGCTCCATCCACTTGGCCAGTTCCAGCACCGGCACAACGGTAAACGCCAGCGGAACGAGAATCGCCCAGTCGTGCCAGGGAAGCGAGTAGGTGCCGAAGGGCTCGTGAAACCAGGGCACATAGACGATCACCAGCAGGAAGAGCAGGTCAAACAGGATGGCCCAGTTCAACCACTTATTGGCGAACGGCTTGTTCAGCACTGAGTGGCGGTCAGACCGGAAGTTGTAGGCCTTAAAGAACTGGATCAGCACCAGCGAGACAAAGGTCATGGTCATGGCCTCAGCCGCGCTGCGACCGGAGTTGCGGGCCCATATATACAGTCCCAGATTGACGATTGTCGACCACAGCCCGCCGAGCAACATGAGGATGATAACCGGCCGGGTGAAGATGCCCGTGCGAGGATCACGCGGCTTGCGCTGCATGAGGTCCGGTTCGGGCGGATCGACCGACAGCGCAAGGGCTGGTAAGCCATCTGTGGCGAGATTAACCGACAGAATCTGAACCGCGCTCAAGGGCAGCGGCAGCCCCAGAATGGTCGCGCCGGCCATCAATCCGATCTCACCGATGTTGGAGGACAACAGGTACATCAGGTACTTCTTGACGTTGCCGAAAATGCCCCGGCCCTCTTCAATGGCGGCAACAATGGAGGCGAAGTTGTCGTCGGTCAGCGTCATGGCCGCCGCCTCTTTCGTCACGTCCGTGCCGGTAATGCCCATGGCAATACCGATATCGGCTTTCTTAAGGGCCGGCGCGTCATTAACGCCGTCACCCGTCATCGCCGCAATGTGGCCGCGGTTCTGGAGAGCGGTCACCACGCGCAGCTTGTGGGCCGGGGAGACGCGGGCGTAGACCTCGATGTCCTCGACCTGCCGTTCAAGCGTGGCGTCGTCCATCGCCTCCAGTTCAGCGCCCGTGATCACCCGGCCGTTCTTCAACAAGCCCAGTTCCGCGGCGACGGCTCGCGCGGTCAACGGGTGATCGCCAGTAATCATCACCGCCTTGATGCCAGCCTCGTTACAGGTCTCGATGGCCGCTTTGGCCTCGGGGCGCGGCGGGTCGATCATGCCCAGCATGCCCAGATAGACCATTCCTTCCTCGGCCTGCTCGATAGTGGCTTCCCACTTGCCGGCCACGGCCAGCACGCGGAGCGCCTCGCCGGCCATTTGCTGCGCCGTCGCTAGAATGGCCTGGCGGCCAGCCTCGTCGAGCGGGCGTATACCTTCGGCCGTCAGTTCTTGCGCGCACGACTCCAGGATGATCTCCGGCGCGCCCTTGGAATAAGCCACGGGCCCATCGGGCGTGCGGTGAAGCGTCGTCATGCGCTTAGTTTCCGAGGTAAACGGGATTTCGTTTACGCGGGGATAGGTGTGATCCAGGTCGGCCTTGGGCAGACCAGCCTTGGCGGCCGCGACCACCAGCGCGCCCTCTGTCGGATCACCCTTCACGTGCCACCGGCCTTCCTCTTCGCTATGGACAATATGAGCGTCCGAGGCCAGCGCCGCCGCGCGCAAAAGCCGCTTCAGGGGATCGGTGGGCTCGACGTGCTGGCCGTCCTGCGAAAATTGGCCGCGCGGCTCGTAGCCGGCGCCGGTCACATTCAGAATCCGGCCAGCTACGTGGATCTTGCGCACGGTCATCTCGTCCTTGGTCAGCGTGCCCGTCTTGTCGGAGCAGATGACCGAGGTGCTGCCCAGGGTTTCGACGGCCGACAAGCGGCGCATGAGCGCATGGCGCTTCACCATGCGCTGCACGCCGATGGCCAGCGAGATGGTGACGACCGCCGGTAGCGCCTCGGGAACCACGGCGACAGCCAGGGCAACGCCGAAGATCAGCATCTCGATGAAGTCCTGTCCCCGCAACAGGCCCAGGATGACAATGACGCCGACGATCAGAAACGCCGCCCGCGCCAGCACCGCGCCGACCTTGTCCAGGTTCTCCTGCAAGGGCGTGCGGCCGGTTTCGATAGCCTGCAACATGCCGGCGATCTTGCCGAACTCCGTGTTCATGCCGGTGGCGACAACGACCGCGCTGCCACGCCCATAGGTTACGACCGTCCCGGCATAGGCCATATTGCGCCGATCGCCGACCGTCAGGTTGGACACGGCGATCGGTTCAACCTGCTTTTCAACCGGCATGGACTCACCGGTCAGAGCAGCCTCCTCAACCTGAAGGTTGATTGCCTCCAATATTCGCACGTCACCCGGTATCTTGTCCCCGGCGCGGAGCAAGATCACATCGCCGGGCACGAGATCGCGGGCGGGCAACTCAACTTCCTCGCTGTCGCGAATGACCGTCGCCGTAGGCGCGGACATCTCACGCAGCGCCTCGATGGCTTTCTCGGCGCGGAATTCCTGGACAAACCCCAGCAGTACGGCAAACAGGACGATGACGGCAATGGCCGCTGCCTCAAGCCCGTGTCCCAGAAAGGCCGATAGCACGGTGGCCACGAGCAAAATGATGATCAGGACATTCTTAAACTGCTGGAAGAGAATGCTCCACGGCGAAATGCGCTCCGCGGCCTGCAATTCATTTGGACCCTGGTCGGCAAGCCGGCGCGCGGCCTCGGCCGAGGACAGGCCGTGTTCTAGCGACGTACCTAGCTGATGCAAGACGTCATTTGTTTCCAGTTGATACCAATCAGACATCGATCGTGTTCCCTCAATGACTTGTGGAATTGGGAGCGGGCAAGCACCGGGTCGCCCGGTTAAGGCCAATAACACACCCGGCGAGGGTGTCTATGCGCGCCCCTCGCCGGAGTGGACTACAGCGATGTGCTTGACGGGATGTCAATGTTCCCGCAATATCCCGATTTATATCATACGGAAGGCGAACCCGGTACTAATGGCCCCGTTTAGCCGTCCGCCAGCGATTAAGGAAGCATATGAGTAGCGCATACGTCCCCCAAACGGCAATGTTTATCTTCGCTCACCCTGACGACATCGAGTTCGGTGTCGCGGGCACGGCCGCTCTCTGGGCCCGCGCCGGCGCGCGCGTCATCTACGTCGTTATTACCGACGGCAACGTAGGCAGCCACGAAGCGGGCATGACCGCCGAACGGCTGGCCGAGATTCGCCGCGCTGAACAAACGGCGGCCGGTGAAGTGGCCGGAGCGGAGTGTGTCTTTCTGGGCTATCATGACGGTTTCCTCCAGCCGTCGCTGGAACTCCGCAAGGACCTTGTTCGCCTCATCCGCCAATACAAGCCGGATGCGGTTGTTTGCACCGACCCGACCAACTTCTTCCCATCCGATAACTACATTAACCACCCCGACCATCGCGCTGCGGGAACGGCCGCGCTCGACGCCGTGTTCCCGGCGGCGGAAATGACGCTACTCTATCCTGACCTGGCGGCCGAAGGCCTGGTGGGCCACAAAGTCAGTTACGTCTTTATCACCTTTAGCGAGCGGGCCAACTACTACGTCGACATTACCGACACCATCGATCTGAAGATCGACGCCCTTCATAAACACGTCAGCCAGTTGGGCGATTGGGACCCCGCGCCGATGCTGCGCGAGTGGGCCGCCGAAAGCGGCAAGAAGGTCGGCTTCGCCTTTGCCGAAGGGTTCTATCGCATTACCCTCAAGGCCGTCGAACTTCCCTCCGAACCACAGCCGGAGATTTAGCTGCACCCATCTCTCTAGGCTCGCGTCAGGCGCATGCCTATGAAAGCGCGACGCGTGTCTGCCCGTTGAATCGTTAGGGCTGTCACTTGACGACTTATGACAGGAGCCTCATGGAACCCGAACCGTTTGTCCTGGGCGTGAACTACTGGCCGCGGCGCAAGGCAATGACCTGGTGGTCGAATTTCGACGCCGGGGAGGTGCGAGAGGAATTCAGCCTCATTGCCGAACTGGGCCTGAGTCTCGTCCGCATCTTCCTGCTGTGGGACGACTGGCAGCCCGCGCCGGACGTCGTGAACCCGCAAGCCATGCGCGACCTGGAGCAGGTCATGGCCGCCGCCGCCGACCTGGGGCTGAAACTGGACGTCACCTTTTTCACTGGCCACATGAGCGGCCCAAACTGGGCCCCCGGCTGGCTGCTGGAGCGCGACAAGCCACTGCCGCCGCGCGTTCGCCAACTTGTCAGCGGTGGTCGCATCGTCGACTGCGGTTACCGCAACCCCTATACCGATCCAACCGCTCTCGCCGCCAGCGAGTTGCTCCTGAAGACAGTCGTCGGCCGCTTCCACGACCACCCCGCCGTCGGCCTGTGGAACCTGGGCAATGAGCCTGACCTGTTTGCCTGGCCGCCCGACGCCGCCACCGGCCGCGCCTGGGCGCGGCGGATGACGCGCGTCATCAAGGAGATTGACGCCATCCACCCCATCACGTGTGGCCTTCACGTTGACAGCATCGGCCGCGACAATGGGTTGCGCGTTCATGATGTCTTCGCTGAAGTGGACGTGGCCGTGATGCACGGCTACCCGATGTACATGCCGTGGCTCAATGACCCGCTGGACGTCGACTTCGTGCCTTACTTGTGCGCCTTGACTACAGCCCTCAGTGGCAAGCCGACGCTGATGGAGGAGTTTGGCGGCTGCACCAACACGCCCGGTCTGCCCTCCGATTACTGGGAATGGCAGGGGTACAGCGGATTGCACCGTCAGTTCATGGCCTCCGAGGAGGCGCTGGCCAGCTACCTTGCGCGCGTGTTGCCGCGGCTTGTCGAGGTCGGCGCAACCGGCGCGTTGACCTGGTGCTTCGCCGACTACGCGCCAGAGTTGTGGGACAGGCCGCCGTGCGACAAGTCCATCCACGAACGCTTCTTCGGCCTTGTCCGGCCCGACGGTTCGGTAAAACCCCACGCCCGGGCCATGCAGCAATTCGCGGCCACGCGACCGACCGTCCAGCCAGCCACGCGCGTCGTCACCCTCGACATCACGCCGGACGAGTACTACCGTGACCCCACGGCGCACGCTATGCGTCTCTACCAGCAGTATCAAAACAGCGGCTAGTGGCAGATCTGCGGCGACGGACAATGGGCTCCAAGCGAAGCGATCGGCTTCCGGGGGCCTGTTGCGCCCCGACAACTGACAACTCTGTCCACCCCGTGTAAACTACCGCCTCATGGCCCGCAAGAAGATCTTGTTCATCGGTGGTTCGCTGAACATGACCCGCATGACCCATGCCGTCGCCCGCCATCTGGAAGGCGAGTTCGAGTGCTGGTTCAGCCCGTCTTACTCGGACGGCCTCTATGATTTTCTGGCAACCCACACGCGGCTCGTCGACTTCACCGTGCTAGGGGGCGGCAACTTCCGGCGGCAGACGGACGCTTACCTGCGCCAGCACAACCTCCCCGTCGACTACCGCGGCGAAGCGCGCGAATATGACCTGTATGTGACCACCACCGATCTGCTCGTTCCGCGCAAACTGCGCGAGCGGCCGTTCATTCTCATTCAGGAAGGCATGACCGACCCGGAAGGGGTCATGTACCACCTGGTCAGGTGGTTCCGGCTGCCCCGCTACCTCGCCAGCACGTCCACCAACGGCTTGTCGCACCAGTACCGGTACTTCTGTGTCGCCTCAGAAGGCTACCGCGACTTCTTCATCCGTAAGGGCGTCCGCCCGGAGAAGCTGGTCGTCACCGGCATCCCCAATTTCGACAACATCGCCGCGCTGCGCGACAACGACTTTCCCCTTCGCGGTTACGTGCTGGTCGCCACGTCGGACGCGCGTGAGACGTACAAGTTTGATAACCGCAAAAAGTTCCTGCGGCGGGCAGTGGCGATTGCCGGCGGGCGGCCGATGATCTTCAAGCTGCACCCTAACGAGAACGTCGCGCGGGCCACGCGCGAGATCCGCGAGGTGGTCGGCGACGCGCCGATCTACACTGAGGGCAACATCGACCACATGATCGCCAACTGCGAGGCGCTCATCTGCCAGTATTCGACTGTGGTCTACGTGGGGCTGGCCCTGGGCAAGGAGGTTCACTCCTACTTCGATCTCGACATGCTGAAGCGGCTGCTGCCCATGCAGAACGGCGGCGCGTCGGGGCGCAACATCGCCCAGGTCTGCCGTCACATCCTGCTCGATGAGCCGGTCAACTGGGAGGAGTTCCTTGTCCAACCAGCGTGACAAGATCGTCACCGTCGTTCAGGCGCGAACCGGCTCGACCCGGCTGCCCAATAAGGTGCTGCGGCCGCTGGCCGGCGCGCCCCTCCTGCTGCGCATGGTCGAGCGCGTCCAGGCCGCCGAACTCACGGGAAAAGTCGTTGTGGCTACCACTATCGAAGCGGCCGACGACCCGATTGCCGAACTCTGTGGCCGGGCCGGCGTGTCTTGCTTCCGCGGCGACCCGCACGACCTGCTCGACCGCCACTACCGCGCCGGTCTGGCCCACGGCGCGACGACCGTCCTCAAAATCCCGTCTGACTGCCCGCTCATCGACCCGCGCATCATTGACCGGGTCATCCGCTTCTATCTGGACCATCGCGGCGAGTACGATTACGTCAGCAACCTGCACCCGGCCACGTACCCGGACGGCAACGACGTAGAGGTGATGACGATGGCGGCGCTGGCGACGGCGTGGCGCGAGGCGACACGGCCGCTGGAGCGCGAACACACAACGCCCTACCTGTGGGAAAACCCCGACCGCTTCCGCATCGGCAACGTGGCCTGGGAGACAAACCTGGACTACTCGAAGTCCCATCGTTGGACAATTGACTACGAGGAGGATTACCAGTTCATCCGCGCCGTCTACGACGCGCTCTACCCGGTTAACCCGCACTTCGGATTGGACGACATCCTGGCCTTCGTGGCATCTAATCCCGAGGTGGTCGCGCTGAATGCCAGCTATGCCGGGCAGTACTGGTATCGCAACCATCCAGGTGAACTTAAAACCGTGTAAGCAGATCTGACAGGTGTCGGAACACCTGTCAGGTCTACAAGGCAAACGCCATGACCCAAGACAAGATTGAACAACTGGAAGAGATGGCCTTGCGCGTGCGCGAGCACATCGTAGGTCTATCAACCGACGGCGGCTGCTTCACCGGCGCGTCGCTGTCGTGCGCTGACCTCATCGTCTATCTCTATACGAACTTCCTCAACGTCGGCCCCGACAACTTCAATGCCCCCGATCGGGACTACCTGTTCCTGTCGAAGGGCCACGACGTACCCGCCCTCTACGGCACGTTTGTCGAACTCGGCTGGCTGGCCCCGGAGCGGCTGCGCAACCACCTGAAGACCAACGACTTCATCTACTGGCACCCCAACCGTAACATCCCCGGCATCGAGTTCCACTCCGGCTCGCTCGGCCACCTGCCCTCGGTCGCCGTCGGCGTGGCGCTCGACTGCAAGCTGCGCGGCCTGAGCAACCGCATTGTCGTCATCACCGGCGACGGCGAGCTGGACGAGGGCAC